>CACXCB010000324.1 GCA_902766005.1 uncultured Erysipelotrichaceae bacterium
AGAAAAGCCAGAAATTAAATTAGGAAAAAGCAACAGAACGTTCATTCGATATCAAACGGATTATATGGACTCCTTGTTGCCTGATACGCCCGGTTTACTAAGCGGATGGAATACACCAAATCATTATTATTATGAATTCCGGAATAAAGACGGAAAGAAATTGTTTATGAAATTGGCGTTCAGCTCAAGAAACCTTACTGATGAACAGCGAGAAATCATGGATAGAATAAACCTTCATTATCCATCCAAAGGAAAAGATCCTGATTGGCAATGGAGAACACCTTTCGTAACCGATTCTTACGAATTGGATTCAAATAACTTAGATCAATCTATCGAAGAAGCAATTGATAATTGCATTGAAGAAATGAAATCTTTCGAAGAAGATCTAAAAGCTAAACTAAATCAATAAAGATAAAAAGGCGTGTGACAAATTGTAGTACCCACATCACAAAACAGTATATGAATTGCAAACGAAGCACATTGGCAGAAAAGTTATCCATAATGGTAAATCTGGAAAAGAAAGGATTATAGGTCAGGAAAAAAGAATATATACTGTTTAATTATGAGCAGGAGAATAATATGCTTTTGAGTTTATATATCATGAGAGTATTTATAATGACACGAATAAGAGAAGGAAAAGACTTTATGAGAAAAATCACTTATCTGTTACTGCTTTTATCGCTCTTGTTTATCAGTGCCTGTACAGAAAAGCCTTTGGCAGTCTTATCTGAAAATTCAATAGAAATAGATATGGCAGAAGAATATGACCCATATACAGCTTTTACTGATATTCAGGATGGAGCCGTTATAAGCTATGAACTTGATGAAACAAACAGCACGATCACTTTTACTGTAAGCAAAGACGACAGAAAAGAAGTATTTGAGGATCTTGATGTAACACTTATCTATCCTCAGGTAGATGAAAAATTATTGAATGTACCATACAAAGTTAAAGCATTGGAAGACATGGAGATCCATGATGATCATACTTCCCAATCCAATCTTGCAGGTTATGTGAGGAAAGACGATATGTTTGAAGTCTATGAAGTATTTCAGGACGACAAAGATGTCTGGTGCAGGATCAGCAGCAAGCATTGGGTAAACAACAAGGAATCAGAATCACTGGAACTGATTCCTTATGATACAGATATAAACTTCATTAAAAACATAACTACCTTCACAGACGAAAGTCTCTCAATGGATAGACTCAGTCCCTGGTATGACAGGTACTATCAGTATGTTCCTTGTAGTATTGAATCAATGTGTGATTACGGTGCATGCGAATTGGATGAAAAAGGAAGAGTCTATAGATGGACCGACAATAATAATGAGGGGTTGGACTACGTCTCATTTATTGAGTACACATTTGATGATAAAGGTAGAAGGACACATGTATCGAGCGTCAATTCTAATGGAGGGAATGGTTCATGGGATTATACTTATGACGACCATAACAGGATAATGACAGAAGTGTATAATGATGAAATTAACATCAATACGTATAACAATGAGTATGACTCAAACGGAAACCTGACTAAAATTACTACTGATGATCCTTCATACGTGGAATATAGGAATACCGGCATTGTGGTTGAGTATGAATATAACGGTTCTTTAAGAATTGAACTTGTTCCTGCAGATTATCAAAAAAGATCGTTCCATTTATATAGATATGATAGCGAAAGCAACGAGATTGAAAGATTCGTTGCTCCTGATGGAGACATAAGAAATCCGATGCCATTATATTATTGATTTAAAACGACATACTTGATTAAGATTACAGATGTCATGTTTCTCAATGCGAATATAAAAGGTTAATGCTAAAGTGACATCAATTAAAAAACAATATATTTTTATAGAAAGCAACGGAGATGCAAAAACCATGAATAAAATCATCAGGATAATAACTTGTTGTTTCATGCTTTTCATGCTTTTTGGCTGCAAGCAGGAGACAGAAATAGAACATCCCGGCAACGAGGAAATCGAAGCAGAAAAGCAAAAAAAGGAAAAATAAGCCTATGAAGCTATAGAAGCCGAAAAGCAGATAAGTTTTTATGTTCCTTCCAAG
>CACXCB010000325.1 GCA_902766005.1 uncultured Erysipelotrichaceae bacterium
ATCCTGACCGCCGCCCGACAATCTGTTCGGTGTGTTGCTGGTCAGCCATTCGATGTGGGCCACAGACTTCTTGACGTCCAACGCGTCAAGCATTTCTTTGAGAAGAGTTTTATCCATTTTGTACCTCCTATTTCTATAGCAATAACGACCTCTATAATTAAGAAATAACATGAATATCTGTTACATAAAGTGACATGCTACCGTATGTCCCGGAGATACTTCTTGCAATTCCGGAGTTGCTTCTTTGCATATTTCTTTTGCCTTCCAACATCTTTGGCAAAAACGGCACCCATCTCCATATTGAGTGGCATTAAGCTCTGTTGGAATTATTATTTTTTCTCGTTTTATCGTTGGATCCGGTATCGGAATGGCAGAGAGCAGGGCTTTTGAATATGGGTGAACCGGATTATCATAAAACTCTTTTTTGGGTGCCATTTCTACTATTCGTCCAAGATACATCACAGCGATTCGATCACTTATGTGCTTTACCACACTAAGATCATGGGAAATAAAAATATAAGCAATCCCCAAATCTCTTTGTATTTTCTGCATAAGATTGATAATTTGAGCTTGCACTGATACATCCAGGGCAGACACGGGCTCATCGCATATTATCATTTTGGGATTTAAGCAAATAGCCCGAGCTATGCCGATCCTTTGCCGCTGTCCCCCACTGAATTCGTGTGGATATTTGTTCATGTGATCTTCAGTAAGAGAAACATCCTCGAATACCTTTTTTGCTATCGCCCATCTATCATTCTTATTATCACCTATTCCGTGAATCTCCAAAGCCTCTGTTATTAAATTGCCAGCTTTAAATCTAGGGCTTAGAGATGCATAACAATCCTGAAATATAATTTGAGCATTTCTCCTATATTCCAAGAGCTCGTTTTTATTAAATGTCGTTACATCTTTACCATCAAAAGTAACACTCCCTGAAGTTGGTTCTATAAGTCTTAAGATGGTACGTCCAGTAGTAGATTTCCCACATCCGCTCTCTCCAACCAGGCCAAGTGTTTCACCTTCATCCAATTCAATACTGACGCAATCGACTGCCTTTACAACATTCTTGCTCTTTTCGTAGTATTTGCATAAATCTTTTGTGCACAACAGCTTGCCCATATATACTTTTCCTCACTCGTACAGAAGGCAATTGATCAATCTGCCCTCTACTTCAACAAGATGCGGCTTTTTCTCTTTGCACCGGTCCTGGCAACTTGCGCATCTGGAGTTAAAATTGCAACCATTTGGCAAATTATATATACTGGGGATATTGCCAGGTATGGTTTCAAGTTCCTGCCCCTCGCTCATATTGGGTATTGCCCTTATAAGGGCTTTCGTATATGGATGTTTTGGGTTAACCAATACACTTTCTGTATCACCATACTCAACCACCCGACCCGCATACATTACCATCACATCATCCGCAGTTTCAGCAATGACTCCCATGTCATGAGTAATAAGAATCATTGTCTGTTTATATTCTGCTTGAAGCTTTTTGAACAATTCCAGAATTTGTGACTGAATGGTAACATCTAATGCAGTAGTAGGTTCATCCGCAATTATCAGCTCCGGGTTGCATGAGAGTGCCATTGCAATCATAACCCTTTGCCGCATACCTCCCGATAACTGATGCGGATACTCTCTTAATCGTTCTTCAGACAATGGGATCTGCACAGTATCCAGTAAATTTTTGGCACGTTTCCAAGCCTCTGTCTTACTCACTTTCTCATGCTTTATAATGGTCTCCGTTATCTGAGTACCAACGGTCAAAGCAGGATTAAGCGAGGTCATAGGCTCTTGGAAAATCATAGCAATATGTTTGCCGCGTATATTCTGCATTTCTTTCTTTTTTTTATTAAGGAGATTTTCTCCCAAGAAATCTATGTCCGTTGCTTCAACAACAGCATTTGTCTGGCCCAGCAGCTGCATTATTGCCAAAGAGGTCACACTCTTTCCGCTGCCGGATTCTCCGACAATACCAAGAACCTTTCCGCGTCTTACTTGGAAAGAAACATCATCAACCGCAGTTCCTTCTTTATGCCTATCTTTAAAACGAACCGTCAAATGTCTTACATCAAGGATTATGTCTTTGTCGTTGTTTTTGTTCATTTCGACACCTGTTGCATTATGCTGAATCAGTCCTGTCTAACATCCAAAACATCCCGCAGGCCATCGCCCAGCAGATTAAAGCCCAGCACAGTGATTGCGATGGCAAGTCCAGGATAAATGGCTATTTGCGGCATAGCTCTTAAGTAATTCCGCGCATCGCTAAGCATAGCTCCCCATTCCGCAACACCCGGTGCTGCGCCAAGTCCAAGAAACCCAAGTCCTGCAACAGTTATAATGGCGTTCCCTATTGCGAGTGTCGCCTGCACAATAATAGGAGCTATACAGTTCGGCATAATATGATTAAGCAGTATCTTTCCGGGTTTCTGCCCTACAGCGTACTCTGCCTCAACATATTCTTTTTCCTTAATACTTAATACAGAGCCTCTTACAAGGCGCGCAAATCTCGGCACATTCGAAATTCCGACGCCTGTCATTGCACTATATAGCCCTGTGCCAAAAATCGTAACGAAAACAAGTGCGAGAAGAATGCTCGGAAAAGCCATGATTATATCCATGATCTTCATTACAAGATTATCAAACTTGCCACCGATAAAACCGCTTACAGCGCCGATCAACGCACCAAAAACAGTGCTGATCACCGTAACAAACAGGCCAACCAGAAGAGAAGTCCTTGACCCGGCGATTACTCTGCTGAAAATGTCTCTTCCCAAATCATCTGTTCCGAAATAGTGTTCCGAGCTTGGCGCCAAACCCTCTCCGCTTAAATCTATTTTCTGCGGATCTTGAGTTATTATGAGCGGAGCAAAAATAGCGATCAATACTATAAATACAACTATTATGCCCCCAACTACAGCCATTTTGTTATGTATGAGTTTATCAAAAAAATGATTCTTCATTTGCTTATCCCTCCTTTACTCTTGGATCAAAGAAGTGATAAGTAATATCGATCAAAGAATTAATTACAACAAACATTGTAGTCAACATTAGGAGGCACGCTTGTATCGTCGGATAATCTCTTCTTGTAATTGAGTCAACTATCAGTCTGCCTATACCTGGATACAGAAAAACGGTTTCTGTTAAAACTGCGCCGCCCATAAGGTATCCAAATTGAATACCAATAGTTGTAATGATTGGTATCATTGCGTTCTTGAGTGTGTGCTTGAAAATAATAGTATGTGCTGCCATCCCTTTTGCCTCTGCTGTGCGCACATAATCCTGTTTCATAACTTCAAGCATACTGGATCTTGTCATGCGTGCTATCACCGCAGTAGAGTTTAGGCCAATAGTTATAGTTGGAAGAATGAGCCCGGCTACTGTTGTGCCTCCTGTTGCAGGAAGAATTCCCAAATTGACCGAGAACCACATGACCAAAAGCAAAGCGATCCAAAAAATAGGCATCGACACGCCAAGAATAGAACCCCCCATGCATAACAGATCGAGAATGGAGTTTTGTTTCACTGCCGACAAAATGCCAAGCGGAATACCAACAATTATAGCCATCAATATGCCTGTGACAGCAAGAATCAGCGTGTTTTTCAGTTTTGGTGCTATCGTAGCTGAAACCGCCGTGCCCGAATAAAGAGAATCGCCAAAATCCCCATGAAGAATTATTTTCTCTATCCATGTTGTATATTGAATTATAAGTGGCTTATCTAGTCCTTTGGCTACACGTATAGCTTCTATTTCCTCAGCTGAAGAGCCAAGCGGCGCCATTAATTCTGCAGGATCCCCCGGTATTATATGGATCAGTAGAAAAACCAGTATGGAAGATATGAACAGCACCAAGATAAGCGACCCTATCTTTTTTAGGATGAATTTCATAATCCTACTCCTTGTAGCTGGTATATGCTGTACACTCTGCATCCCCGTCCAGAATGTTGCTCTGCGGCACATAGTTGAGCTTGGGATTATACCCTTCTCTTATTGCCAGATCCACTTCACAATAAAGGCGTCCAATTCTGGCCCAATCTTTTGATCTCCAGTAATCCGCAAAAACACAACTTTTGGTCACCCCAAACGTAACCGCTTCCTCATTCTCCTCACGTTCCGGTGCCCACCCTTCATCTATAGGCATATCGTAGAATCTATCCAAATTTGCATTGGAAAGTTCGAGTCCTTCAGATTTGACCTTTTCCGCGATGTTTCTTCCTCTTTCCAGTCCAAACTCGTGTATGCCTTTGGCTATCGCCTTTTCCGCGGCTTCCTCTCCAAAAGATTCGACCATTGCTTTAGTAAGGTGATAATATAATTGTGCTGAAAAAACAGCCATCCTTTGTACTGCATCTCTAGTCTTATCCATGGTTATGTATCCTCCCATATATTGCGGGAGCAGTATTAGCATACTGCTCCCGCAGATAAAGCTAATCTCTACTCATATTTTGCAGCACCAAATCTTGTTTCCTGATTTGGCAGTACCTCTATCCCTGTAAGTCCGGTCGCCTGCGCAGAAATCTGCTCATATACATAAAGTGGTGTCCAGGCTGCGTCTGCATTACAGATACTGATTGCATCTTCAAGAAGCGCTACACGGCCTTCGAGGTCAGTGGTTGATATTGCTTCTTCGTAAAGTCTGTCGACCTCAGGATTGGCATAGAACATAGTGTTCCAGCCTTCAGGTGCTTGAACTGTGGAGAGGAAGAGCGTCTTAAGTGTATATCCGGCCTCTCTTGAAGTACATTCCCAACCCATAAAGTATGCCTGACAATTCGTCTCCGCAGGAGCAATCCTGATTTCCTCAAGGAACTTTGCCCATTCAACAGTTTCTACATTGCATGTTATGCCAACCTCTTTTAACTGATCCGCAAAGGCGAGGCAGGTTTTTTTGTCATTCAAATATCTTCCATCCGGAGTCCAAAGCGTAAACTCAAAACCATCCGCATAGCCTGCTTCAGCAAGAAGTTCTTTTGCCTTTTCGATATTGTATTCATATCCACCGGGCACATATCCGAGAACGTTGTCTGCTACTACGCTATCGCACGCTTCAGCAGAATCTCCCATTGTTCCTGAAGTCAACAGTTCTCTGTCCACAGCATAGTTTATTGCCTGTCTGACTCTAACATCCTGGAACGGTCCCCAAGTGCAGTTGAATCCTACATGCGCAACTCTATTTGAGGCATCATATCTAATTACAGCAATGTCGCTATTCTCAACAGCTTCGACGTCCTGATCTGCAATATTCTCTGCAAAATGAGCTTCTCCGGAAAGCACCATATTGAGTCTTGTCGAAGACTCACCGACGTACATCATCTGAATAACCTTTATTTCAGGAACATCTCCCCAATAGTCTTCATTTGCTTCCATAAAAATGTGATCGCCGGTTTCAAACTCTGTAAGTTTATATGGGCCTGTACCATCAACATATGTCCCGAGCTCGGTTCCGTGTTCGGCTATCGCCTCACTGTTCAGTATAACACCCGTAGAGTGAGCAATGAGGTTCATAAAGTTGCCAATGGGGGTCGATGTGATGAGATTAACTGTATAGTCATCCACCTTTTCGGCGCCAACAAGACCATCGAAATCTGTTACTGTAACACCATCATCTCTATTAATGATTCTCTGGAATGTTGCGACAACATCATCCGCCGTCATTTCTTTACCACTATGGAATTTAACGCCTTCTCTAAGATGGAACGTCCAAGTGCATCCATCTTCGCTAACTTCATAAGAAGTTGCTAACGCCGGAGAAAAATTACCTTCAGCATCGCAGAAATACAGCGGATCATATAAGTTCTGGTTAACTGTCCCTTGAGTAGTGCTTTCAGGTACACCCGGATCAAGCTGAAGGACCTGACCCGAGAGAGCGACAACAATAGTATCATTCGACACTTCAGATGCGGCGCCGTCATCATCACTACCACTGGTTCCATCTCCTCCGTCAGAAGAGCTACACGCGGTAAAAACAAATACCATGCATAAAGCTAACAATACAAGCAATAATCTTTTGATTCCTTTCATAACATACCTCCTAGACTAAAGCCTTGTCACGCGTCCCGTATTATGAAACAGCATTTCTATATTAAGCATAGTTTATTCAAAATAATTTGTCAATTTAAATCCTTTTTTCTTGAACAATATTCCACGATGTGGTACGATTGTCTTTGAGGTGGTGAAAATGACAAAA
>CACXCB010000326.1 GCA_902766005.1 uncultured Erysipelotrichaceae bacterium
GAATGCAAATCTGATTATCGATTCGTCATTCCTGTCTGTTTTTTTGATCGCTAAGCTTTTGTTTTGCCGACTTTTTCAGCAGCCTCCGTATAACGTTCTTTGCATTTGCGATGCTTATAAGAAATTATAGTTTAATCACATTTGCGGCTTGAGGACCACGGTCGCTTTCGATGATGTCAAAATTGACTTCCTGACCTTCATCAAGAGTTCTGAAACCCTCGGTTTGAATTGCAGAGTAATGTACGAATACATCTTTTCCCTCCGGAGTTGTAATAAATCCATACCCTTTATCTGCGTTGAACCATTTTACTTTGCCTGTTGCCATTTGTTTTGATTCTCCTATTCTATGTATCCCCAAGAATATATTCAAAACGTATCCTCGTATACGTAATTACTATACTATTAAACGAAAAGAAATACAAGAAAATTATGAATCGGTGTACAAATTCAAAAGCATATAGGAAAACTGTTAATGATTACTTTCCAAAAATGGCATTCTCTTTTATAATAAGATGCGGTTAAATTGAATATACTGTAAAAAAAGATGTAAAAAAGGAGGGTTCAAGATGGAAAATAAGGGACCGTATTATCTGACGACTGCGATCGCATATACTTCCGGAAAACCGCATATCGGAAACGTGTATGAGATTGTATTGGCAGATGCAATTGCAAGGTATAAGAGAAACACCGGTTATGATGTGCGTTTTCAGACCGGTACCGATGAACATGGACAGAAGGTAGAAGAAAGAGCCAAAGCGGCGAATCTTACACCGAAGGAATTCGTTGACGAGATTTCCGGTATCGTCAAAGAACAGTTTGATGTAATGAATGTGTCTTATGACAAGTTTATTCGTACAACAGATCCGTATCATGAAAGACAGATACAGAAGATTTTTAGGAAACTGTATGATCAAGGTGATATATATAAAGGAAAGTATGAAGGACTGTATTGTCAGGAATGTGAGGCATTTTATACAAAGAGCCAGTTGACAGAAGATGGTAAATGCCCTGTTTGCGGCAGCGATGTAAAGCCGATGGAAGAAGAAGCGTACTTCTTCCGCATGTCCAAATATGCAGATACATTGATTCAGTATATTGAGGATCATCCGCATTTTATCCAGCCGGAGAGCAGAAAAAATGAGATGCTCAATAACTTCCTGAGACCGGGTCTGCAGGATCTTTGCGTTTCACGTACTTCTTTCAAATGGGGTATTCCGGTTGATTTTGATCCGGACCATGTTGTATACGTATGGATCGATGCATTGTCAAACTATATTACCGGACTGGGTTATGATTGTGACGGCAATCATGATGAACTGTTTAAGAAATACTGGCCGGCAGATCTTCACCTGATCGGTAAGGATATCGTACGTTTCCATACGATTTATTGGCCGATCATGTTGATGGCTTTGGATCTTCCTTTGCCAAAACAGGTTTTCGGTCATCCATGGCTGTTGACGGGCGATTCCAAGATGTCAAAGTCTTTAGGCAATGTGATTTATGCAGATGATCTTGTCAAGCTGTTTGGTGTTGATGCGGTTCGTTTCATCATGCTTCATGAGATGCCGTTTGCACAGGATGGCCATGTCACATATGAGCTGATGGTTGAAAGGATCAACAGCGATCTCGCCAACAACCTCGGCAATCTTGTAAACCGTACATTATCAATGCAGAATAAATATTTCAATGGCATTGTCGCAAATCCGAATATTGATGAACCGATCGATGAAGACCTGAAGGAAAAGGCACTTCAGACGGTGAAGGCAGTTGAGGATAAGATGGATGAATTGCGTGTTGCTGATGCAATTCAGGATATTCTGGATCTGTTCTCAAGATGTAACAAATATATTGATGAGACAATGCCATGGGCATTGGCAAAGGATCCGGATAAGATCGGCAGACTGGCAACAGTATTGTACAATCTGCTCGAAAGTGTCCGTATTGCAGCAGTCCTGTTGAAGGCATATTTGCCGGATACAGCCGAAAAGATTCTTGCAAGCCTGAATACGGAAAAGACCGATTTTGATTCCATTAATACATTTGGTAATTTCGAAACAGGTATCCAGGTGACGGACAAGCCTGAAATTCTGTTCAAGAGAATTGCATGGAAAGACATTGAGGCAGTTCTGGAAGAAGAGAAAAAGGAAAAAGAGAAGGCAGCTAAGATTGCTGAAGAGAAAAAGAAGGAAGAAGCTAAAAAAGCTGCTGAAATTACCATTGAAGATTTTGCCAAGATTGATCTCAGAGTAGGAAAAGTGCTTTCCTGCGAGAGGCATCCTGATGCAGACAAGCTGTTCATTCTCAAGGTAGATGTCGGTGAGGAACAGCCAAGACAAATTGTCTCCGGACTTGCACAGAGTTATACACCGGGTCAGGTAATCGGGAAAAAGATTGTCCTTATTGCAAACCTGAAAGAAGCAGTTATTCGCGGTGTTAAATCACAGGGAATGCTGCTGGCAGGAAAAGACGGAAATCAGATTGCAGTTGTTGAAGTAAACGGTTTGGAACCGGGAACAAAAATATCATAAATAGACAAATGGGGGGTAATATTTTGTTATCCCTTTTTTAGAACAGGAGAAGAAAATATATGTGCGGAATTGTTGGCTATAACGGTAAGGAACAGGCTGCTCCGATCCTTTTGGAAGGGTTGGAAAAACTGGAATACAGAGGCTATGATTCAGCCGGGCTGGCTGTCAGAAACGGATCTAATCCGGTTGAGATTGTCAAAGCAAAAGGAAGGCTGAGAGTTCTTTCGGATAAAACAAACGACGGACTTGCACTGAAAGGCAATTGCGGTATCGGGCATACAAGATGGGCGACACATGGCGAACCTTCGGAAAACAATGCACATCCTCATGCAAGCGATGACCGCAATGTAACAGGTGTGCATAACGGTATCATAGAGAACTATCAGGAGCTCAAAGATAAATTATCCAGACATGGATATACTTTCTATTCTCAGACAGATACGGAAATCGCAATCAAACTGATTGATTACTATATGAAGAAATATCAGCAGGGGCCTTTGGATTCCATTGGCAGAGCCATGACAAGAATTAAAGGCTCTTATGCTCTTGCGGTGATGTTCAAAGACTATCCTGATGAGATATATGTTGCAAGAAAAGACAGTCCGATGATTATCGGTGTTACAGAAGATGCTACATATATGGCCAGTGATGTACCTGCGATTTTGAAATATACAAGAGATGTATATTACATCGGCAATCAGCAGATTGCAAAACTTGGCAAAGGAGAAGCAGAATTCTTTGATATTGACAGAGAACCGGTTACGGTTGAAAAGACCAAGGTTGTCTGGGATGCGGAAGCTGCTGAAAAAGCCGGCTTTGAGCATTTTATGATTAAGGAAATCCATGAACAGCCAAAAGCAGTACGTGATACGATCAACAGTATTATAAAAGATGATAAAATTGATTTGGATGAAATCGGTCTGTCAGATGAACTGTTAAACGTAATCCATCAGATTCATATTGTAGCTTGCGGAAGCGCATATCATGTCGGTGTTGCAGGCCAATATATTATTGAAGATCTGTGCAGGATTCCTGTGAGAGTAGAACTCGCCTCAGAATTCAGATATCGTAATCCGATTCTGGATCAGAGTGATCTGGTAATTATCATTTCCCAATCCGGAGAAACGGCAGACAGTCTTGCTGCTTTAAGAGAAACAAAAAACCTGGGCGTAAAAACACTAGGTATTATCAATGTCGTAGGATCTTCCATTGCCCGCGAAGCAGACTATGTGTTCTATACGCTGGCGGGACCGGAAATCGCAGTTGCCACAACAAAGGCATATAGCGCACAACTCGTTGCAATTTATATGCTGGCTATACAGATCGGAAAAGTCAGACAGACAATCAATGAGGAAAAATATGCAGAAATGATTCAGGAACTGCAAACATTACCCGCAAAGATGGAAAGAGTTTTGGAAGACAAGGAAAGAATCCAATGGTTTGCCGCAAAATATTCGAATGCCAAAGATATGTTTTTCATCGGCAGAGGAATTGACTATGCTATCTCTCTTGAGGGTAGCCTCAAAATGAAAGAGATCAGTTATGTGCATTCTGAAGCGTATGCGGCAGGAGAATTAAAACATGGAACAATATCTCTTGTTGAAGATGGCACGCTGGTAGTAGGCGTTGTAACCCAAAATAATATATTTGAAAAGACAAGATCAAATATGGTGGAAGTAAAATCACGTGGTGCATACCTGATGGGACTTACGAATTACGGTAACTATTCAATAGAAGATACAGTGGATTTTACCGTATATATTCCAAGAACAGATCCACACTTCACAACTTCACTGGCAATCATTCCTTTACAATTATTAGGTTACTATCTGAGTGTTGCAAAAGGATTGAATGTAGATAAGCCAAGAAATCTTGCGAAAAGCGTAACAGTAGAATGAGGGTGAGAAATGGCAACGAAAATGTTGCCATTTTATAGTTAGTTGGAAAAGCAACGAAAAAAATTTTAAAAAAAAGATAAAAAAGGTATTGCAAGGGGACGGGAAAGGTGGTAGTATATTTGAGCTGTCGCCGGAGGGGCGGCGGCGGGAGATC
>CACXCB010000327.1 GCA_902766005.1 uncultured Erysipelotrichaceae bacterium
GCCTGTGTTACCAACCTGCTGATTGAATTCTTTTACGAGTGCTTCAACACTTTTGTTTGCCATCTCCTCTTGGAGGTCATCGAAATATTCTTTTGTAACCATAGTGCAACGATTTTACTGTTTCTGAGTGCAAAGATAATACCTTACTGTGCAGGTTTTTTGCACACTAATAAAAATCTTCTGAATAATAAAGATTAATCCAATGTGAATATTATTTATAGAATCTCTTGTATTTTTTATGTAGGTATTCATCTATACATTCAATGATGTTCGTAAACAAGTAACAAAAATCCTGTTTTGCGTTCTCTACTAACTTACGTCCACCATTGTAGGTATTTATGTCTTTAATTTCATTATTGACGTAGTAATCTCCATAGGCATCACGAAAATTGATTTCTGTGAAAAGACGCTTTTGTCCTTTTGCAGATTCAAACAAAGCCGTTCTTGCATCACGCGAGTAGTGAAGCCTTACTTTTGAAGTATAACCCGTTTCTCTCTCAATGGTGGTCATCGCATATTCATATGCAATACCAAATAGTTTCCGATGCTCAGCTGAATTAATTTTGTCAATTCTGGATAAAATGTCTTTTGTCGTTTTTTTCTTATCTACCTTTTCTTTTTTAGGCACCTGATTTACATTCTGAGGTTGATTCTGAGGAGGATTGGGTGTCGATGTCTCGATATGTTCCTTGATTAGTCTTATTTCTGGGAGATCAAGAATTGGACTATACACAAGATTTAGACGTTCTGTTCCAGGCTTAGGTTTTCGTAACGTAGGAAGATATTCATCATAATCAACGTAAACAATACTGCAATTGTAATCCCTTCCAAATATTGCAGCAGATGCGACCATTGATTTCTTTCCACCAGTAATGTCTATGACATAATCAGATGACGGGAATAAGGTCATTTGCTCCTTAAGAGTTTGATATATAGTGAAGAAAGAGTCGTCATTCATTTCTACTATTTCAAACTCGCTCGTTAGATATTTACTTAAATAACCATTAATCTTTTTTGTAGCATCTTCAGACTTCTCTGCATTGGTCGTAAAGATGATATGAACTTCTGGTTTTAGTGCCCTCTGAGTCAAAATTATCGGCTCTGGGCTATATCCTAAAATCGAAAACAAGACATTACATTTCAAGGGAGATGAGCTAGTTCTTTCACAGAATCCATCTATAATGTCTGTGAAAAGTGTTTTGTAGTAGAAATCTTCAGCTTCTGCTACATGGCCAGAATTACTCAAATTTAGCCATTCTTTGATATTATCTTCTTTCATATTTATCTTGTTTTGCTTTTGTGATTAATTGCTCAACATGTTCTTTTGCTTGTTTTCGCTGGTGTTCATCCATGATGCAACCAACTTCAAATCCTTCAAGGAGTCCTGAATTACCATCGATATTAGCAGTAAAAAGAAATCCTTTTTTCTCACTAAGAATACATTTAGAATGATTACACTGGTCAAAATAAGCATCACACCCCATTGAACCCATTTTAAAAATGAATTCCTTTTGTACTTTAATATTGGTTTCTGGTCCTTTTGAGTTATAGAACAAAATAACTTTTACACCTCTTTTTAAGGCTCTGTCAACCGCATTATAGAAAGCATTAAGTTTCCCTAATCGATCTTTAAATTCCCACGAAACGATATAGATAAATGATCTGGCTTCGTCAATTATTTCTATTATCGTGCGATAAAGTGACATTTCATCACACTCAGATAGATTTGTGTTGGATTTTGACCTCACAGTCAAACGGATATTGCTTTTTATGTTTGTAAATGCTGACTTAGGTAGTTTCTTGTTTGAATACTTTACTGCATCATAATCTTTTCCGCTAACAAACTGAACTATATCCGCGTAATTGAACATCGTGTCAAAAACATTCTCTAAATCATGAACTTCTTCACTTCCCAGAGTAATACCAGACTCAACGTTTTTTGACATACTATTTGGCGCGATATTTGCACTCATCAGTAATCCGTTTTTTCCATCTGCAATCAAGAACTTCGCATGCAAATTATCTAAAAGTCTAACATGAGCACCGGAATAATAAAGATCTTGAAGAAATCTTTGATGATTATTAATTCCATCTCGTGTTTTTGAACTATTTTCTCCTGAAGCGTTATACTCATCACCCTCTTTTTGATTTCGATTAGAGATAACAAAGACTGCTACGCGTCCTGTTTCGGAAGCGATGCATAGTTCATCTATTATTTCCTTATCTTGCATCAAAAAACTAGATATTTTGATGTATTTCACGGCGTATCGTATAGTATACAATATTTGTTCCGTGAGATGCTGCTTCGTTTTGTCATTATAATAATAATTGCCCATATCAGATACTCTTTATGTAATTCAACATATCAATACTTTCCAAGATATCAAACCTTCCCAAAAGAATAAGGTTCTTTCTGGATTGTATATAATTCGATTCCTTTAAAAAAGCCATCAGCTGATTCTTGTCTTGGCTCTTATATAGTTGATCTACTTTTTCATCGAAAGAAATAATTTCTTTAACCTTAGGATCGTTTGAAATCACAGAAATGACAATGAAAGTATCAGGTCTTTTAGGATTAGGCATGTATTCCACATACCCACGTTTCAAATCCTTAATGAGGTCTCTAATATATAGGGATTTCTTGAAGTTATCAATATTGATATTCACTGTTAATGGCCTTTGCCCATTGTAGTTGTTGGTTAAATATGTGAAATATGTTTCGTCTATATCTTTCCATCCATATAAAGAATTAAGAATTCCAAAAATATTACTACTGTTGAAATCAAATATTCTATTCTTGGTGTCGCCGATTGCTAAATTAGTAAAACCATAATTGAACTTCGCATATCCTTCAAAATAGCATTTTTCCTTTTTATTAGAATAATATGGAACCTTTACGATTTGATCGTTGAACATTACATCTTTGAAGACAATACCATTGTTGTCCACACTGAATACAAAATAGAGTTTTATACTACCAAACGTTGGTTCATCAGAAGTTGAGAAAACTTTGCTGTCAGATGGGATAAGCAATTTCTCTTTGTTTGCATTAGTCATCATTTCAAGTTTAGATAATAAATCTTTGATTTGACGACAATCTTTGGAAACTGTAGCGGATTCAACTGTATCGGATTTATTACCACTTTCGACACGAGCCCTTGCTGTATATATTTTTTCATCCATGATTTTAAGAGTATGTCCATCAACTAGCAAGTCTTTACTGCTATTGACATACATAACAGAATCTTCGGATGCAAAATAATTATTTTCACCTTCAATGGTAACAATATATTCACCACTTTTGGGAACATATTTAAGATTGTTGGTTTCACATAGTGTCCTTATTCGGTATTCTATCAAACTTTCTTCCATGCCTATAATACGAGCTACAGAAGGTATGTTTACGCAAGGCATGTCTTTAACAAAATGCATAATAGCCCAGTCTATCTGATACATTGGATCGTCATTTGGTTTCATAAAATCCAAATGTACCATATATGTTGGATACCCCAGTTCCACGACCCCGACCAACTTCCTGCCAAGTTCGTTCATCTTATCTTTTATATAATAGTATTGCTGATTCATCTTTACAAATTAAATGCGAGTTGGTTTGATTCGTTATAAGTCACAGACAGGTCATACTCCTCTCCAACATTCACTCTTTTATTTTGAAAATTCAATATTCTGCCCACGACACCCTGTGCCCAGCAAATACACATCTTTCGACTAAGATAAGTTACCTTTCCTTTCACAACATCTCCAACATTGTGCTCTGAGACGAATTTACTCAGTTGCCGTCTGTTGTATGTCAATTCTTCGTTGCTGTAATTACTTATATGGAAGTCGCCATACACCTCTCCTATTCTAAGGGATGCCCAGTGAAAACTATTTTTCAACAAAAAGGCTCCTGTCTCTCCATTATCAAATTTTACTGTTAATCTGTCGGGATAATCTTTCCCTTTTACCTCAAAGAAGAAAGCAGATATTTCAGAATCTTCTATTGGTTGTACATAAGAGGATTGTATAGGATAAACCGTTATTATTTCTCCTTCTGTGTCTAACGAATGGACTCTAGCCTTTACGATTTGACCTACGATTGTGTCTTCTTTAAATTCGTTGCTACAGGATTCTACTGGTATTTTGCAAAGGCAACCATTGTACATAGCGGTCAGCGTGTGTGTGTTCTCCGTAACCTTGCATGATATAATCGAACCACGATTCAAGCCAGTCGTTAATTCTGTAAATTTCTTAATCCGTATTAAATTTCCATTTAAATAATAGCTATGTATACTAAAGATAGGACGCCCCGCCTTGTCATAATCTTGAATTTCAACCATAATATCGTTGTTTCCTTGTAGCTGTGACTCTTCAACAAGACCAATTGGCATTCGGAATCTAAAATCAACATCGTCCTTGATGGTGAAATAAAGCATATTCTTCTCCATCTTGGTAACAGAACATGATATCACGCTATCATGGCCATATTTTTCGTGGAACACTCTTCCTTTTGAAGGGTTTTCATAGTAAATGTACGACTCAGTTAACTTATCAAAGACATTTAATGGATTCAGACCCTCCAAGTCAATATCCCGGTGTGCTTTGGCACGAGTAAGCGTTGGCTTATTTCCTACTAAGATAAGCTTTTTCTTGGCTCTACTCAATGAGACATTTAATCTCCGCATATCGTCTAGGAAACCTACTACTTTGTCACTTTTTTCAGGAAATGACCTAACGAAGGAGAAAATAACAATATCAAATTCCATACCTTGAATAGAATCAATGGTGTAAATTGAATTTGCATATTCGCTTCCCCTAAGAAGTTTTCTTAAATAGTCTCTTTGTGCGCTATATGGTGTTATTATGGCTAAAGTAATGTCATCAGATAAACCAGAACGAGAAACAAGAGGCAGAATCTCATTAGAAATAATGTTTGCTTCACATTCATTATAATAACTCTGATTTGATCTTTTTTCTCTGTTGTCTGGTCTCCTGTCAGTATCAACGAAGTGAATTGGTTCGTCATAAGGTGCCTGCATGGATATGTATTGTGAAACAGTATTTTCTCCCATGTTAACTAAACCATCATAGAAAACATTTGAGATGAAACTACCTATTTCTGGGTGCATTCTATATTGGTAGTTAAGCATGACCACATTGTCTGTATTACCTTTTAGCCTTTCGTGATAAAGTTCGAAAAGAGATTTTGACATTACTTTTAGTGCTGTCGCTTCGTCTGCTCTGATTTCTATTTCTTCGGGCTGTTGTTTTACAAAATCGGAAATCATGTTCCTATCAGTATATGGAGGCAGTTGTTTGTCGTCTCCAACGAGAATATATCTATCTGCAAGCCGCATAGGAACCAGGCTTTCTGCAAGATTAGCTTTAGCTGCTTCATCTATGATAACAGTGTCAAAATGCATTTCCCTAACATTACGGTTCATGCCAATACCAATACACGTCCCTAAGATAACATCTTGCATCTGGTATCGATAGGAATCAAGCAATCTACCCGTCAATTCACTTTTGTTTAATAGACTTTCAAGGATTACGTCTGCATTAGTGTAGAGCTCTTTGTATTCATTATAGTATCTTATAATATAAGAATGACAAGCGGAATATTTAATTCCATACTGGCTAGAATAATTGAACATTAAGTTTACACGATCCTCATCTATCTCTTCTCCTGATATAAGCTTATTAATAAGAGAAACGTTATTGCTTAAGAACTTTTTATATTCCTCGATATCGAATCCAAAGCCCCACGCGTTTTCTTCCCCTTCATTGCCTACGGCAATAAAAGACAGGTCATCTATATCATGTATTTTTTCTACAATATTGTTTACAGCGGCATGTGCCTGGCTACAAACGAGAACCTTTTTCCCTTCTTTTGCAAGTTGTCTAATTATCTCAACTATAACAGTTGTTTTTCCTGTACCCGGAGGTCCCTGAATTAGCAGGACTTGCTTGTTGCCAAGGGCTTTCAGTACAGCTAAAGGCTGATTATTTCCTGATGTGGCATTCTTGATTTTATTATCAAAAAAGTCGACCTTGTTAATATAGCTTCTGACATCTGGTGCTTTAAACGAATTAGGAATAATAGTGTCGTAAAAAGATTGCTCCTTTCGCCTATAGAGAGAGCTAATTGCGTCAATTTGTATGTCAAGATGCTCTATGGAAGTACGCTTTTTTATGTAAAATCCAGCCCTAATTAAATCCGAGTTGATGTCTTTGTTCTCAGGAAACTCTATTCTTGCTTGTTTTGTATCCTCGTTGTAAAAGAGTCTGCCTGAACGTAAAGGTTTATCATTGTTTTGTATATCAACAATGCTAACATACAGATCTTCATCTTCGTCAAGTTTTCCACATAGCAATTGATATTCCTCATTTCCTAATTCGAAAGTATATGCTACGCCGTTTGGATATTCTTGCGCTATTGTTCTATGAGGGTTGCTCTCAGATGAAACGAGAATGCGTTGACCGGCCTTCTTTTCTTCGATTCTTTTCTCATAAGTTATTAAACTGCGTAAGATTGCGAAATCTTTTGAGTCATTAGATTGCTTTTCATACCTCTTAGCATTCAGATCTTTCAAAAAATCATAATGAAAATGAGTCATTGCAAGGACATATGCCAATATCTCTTGCAAGCTGAATGTATTAGGAATAGCATTATAGGAATCGAGGATGTGTATTTTGTATCCTTCTATAAGTAACTTTCCTCGCTGGTTCTCGTCACATATATATTTGGCTTGAATATCTGTTTGATCAAAATAGAATTCGCTCAACCATAACGTATCATTCCCTTTAATCTTCATTTTCAAGACAACATAATCGCAATTAAAAAGAATAAGGGACAAATCATTTTGGTTAAAGGCAACAAAGAAATTGCTGGACTCCAAATAGTTTGGATGGGTATTTTTAAATTGATTTACAGCAAAAGAGGCCTGCGGTGAACATCTACAATATAGATGTTTGATATCTGCTAAATACTTACTATTGCGATTTAGGTTGGGATAATCAGAAATTAGCTTTTTTACCCAAACCTCATCTTCTTCTGAAATAAGGTCGAGTTCCCTCTCAAACATACGGTTGAATATAACGTCCACACCATCCTGGGAAGTTGTCTGCTTTTCGTTATCCGATTCTGTTAAGATGTTCTCAAACTGCATGAGTTGAAAAGCAGTCCTACCTTTTCTTGATAATTGCAATTCCACTATCATCCCTATTTCTGGATTCGGAATGGCTTTGGAGTCAATATAACCACGAAGGGATGTGTTTGGAACCTGAAGCGTGATATATTCATCATTGTAATCAAAGATGCTCAGCTGATACTTTTCGCCAACCACCATATTTTTGAAGAATGTGTCTTCCTCTTCGTTTAGACCAGCTATGTCAAATTTTAAAATTCCGAATTTCTTTCCATCAATAAGGTTTACCGCTTCTACTGTTACGTCAATTTCTTGTCCAACCTTCAAATTATCACAAATATAAGCACTTGCCAAATCAACTGGAATTGGGTTCTTTTTATATTGAACATGATGTTGAAATAAAACTCCATAATCAAATTGAGAAGATCCCAATGTAATAACAGTACCAGTATCTGTTATTCTAAGTATTCCTACCGACAAAGAGTTGGAAAAGTTTTTCTTTAATTGATTTCCATTCATTGCGGGGTTATTCTTACTTATATTTTTTTTATTTTTGGGCATTATATTTCAAATTTAGAAGCTCTCAATTAACGGCAGCAAAATTACTCACTTACTATGCAGGTTTTCTGCATCGTTCAAATAATACTGATTCATCGCCTTGATTTTCTCTGCTATTTGATTAC
>CACXCB010000328.1 GCA_902766005.1 uncultured Erysipelotrichaceae bacterium
ACGGCATTTATACGGATCTGACCGGTGATAACGGTGTTATCAAAAGAGTGTCTCGTATTGAGAAATTGATGAATTCACTTGCAGATAAGAACATTGAAAACAGAAAAGCGCAGGCAGCATATGCCAAGGCTTTGGATACCTATAATGATAAATACCAGCGTTTCTTTGCAGGTCAATCCGGATTATTAGCGGATCAATTGCGTAAGGATCTCGAAGAAAAGGGAGAAGCGGATTGTCCTGTATGCAATACAAGATTTATCCGGGGACAGGAAGTTCATTTTGCTCATCTGGAAAAAGGAGTCCCGACACAGGAAGAAGTCAACCGGGCAAAAGATCTTCTCGATACAAAAGATAAGGAGTTCCAACACATACAGAGTGAAATACAGAAATGGAATGGTCAGATACAGCTGGAAAAGAAGGAGGCTGTACAGGCTGTACAAAAGTTGTTTGATGACTGTGACAATTGGGATGTCTTATCTGATGGAGCATATTTGAAACAAAAGGAAACAGAACTCAAAGCATTGATCCTGGAAACAACGACCGCTTTAAAGAATGCTGAAGCGGATGAAAAACGTTACAAGAAATTACAGGTTCAGATCAAAAAAGACGAAGATAACCAGGGAAAACTGGTTAATAGAGAGACATCTCTTTCCACAAGTATTGACAAAGAAACAAATGAGTGGAAGGCATGGAAAGAAGAGCATATCAAAGAAATGTCCAAATTGCCTTATGACAGTCTCATGAAGGCAAAAAAAGCTATCCGGGATCTCGAAAAACAAAAGACTGTTTTGACAGAAGGAATCGAAAAGAACCGCAGGAACAATGAAAATGCACAAAAACAATACAATACAACCAAAGGTGCATTAGATACGGAAATCGCTAAAGTACCGGATGCGGAAAAACAAAACAAACAAGCGGAGGAAGCATTATCTGCAATACTGCAAAAACATGGCTATGTAACAATAGAACAGGCTGAAAATGTCATTGCGGATATCCAGGATCCGGAAAACTGGTTAAAGACAGAGAAGAAGCAGATTGATAAATATTCCATTGATCTTGAAGCATTACGGAAACAGGTTGCAGAACAAAAGAAACAAACCAAAGATTTTGAAAAAAAGGATCTGACAGTTCTGAAAGAACAGATTGATCAGGCAGATCAGCAATTGAAGGATGCAAACAATGTATTGAATGCCTGTAATAATCTTTTGGACAATCACACCAATGTCTATGACAATGTCAAAGAAGCAAAAGCACAACTCGCAAAGAGTGATAAAGCATACAAGATGCTCAGTAAATTAGCTGAACTTGCGATAGGTTCTAACAGTGAAGGCGGCAAGTTATCCTTTGACCGTTATGTCATGGGGGCTACATTCCGTGAGGTTATTGAAAAAGCCAATATTCGTCTGGATGTCATGTCAGGAGGAACCTACCAGCTTGTACACCAGGCAGAAGCATATCGCAAGAATGCCAAAGCAGGATTGGATATTGAAGTATTATCCAGAAGAACCGGTATTCAAAGAGAATCTGCTTCCTTGTCCGGAGGAGAATCCTTTATCGTATCTCTCGCTCTTGCATTAGGTTTATCGGATGTTGTGCAGAGTCATTCCGGCGGACAGGCATTAGACACACTGTTTATCGATGAAGGCTTTGGTACACTGGATGATGATGTACTTGATAAAGCAGTACAAGTACTGAATAGTCTTTCAGATGGTGGAAATCATCTTGTTGGTATTATTTCTCATGTCAGCAGACTCGAAGAAAGCATTACCGAAAAGATCGTTGTCAAACAGGGGCTTAATGGCAGTATATTACACATTGAAGGAACAGAAAACTAACTTATCCGAATCAATCTGAGTAAGATACTATGTCAATCGATAATTTGTCAGCATACTGCTTCTGTTTATGAAAATATCAAATACAGCATAATAAAAAGATGAAATTGTAAGGATGTCTGGAAAGAGAAATAATCAAGAGGCTCAAGAATCATGAATCAAAATGATATAAATATAAACACTGAAGAACAAAAAGCAGAAGAAATCATTGAGATCAGGAAACGGCTCACGATGATAAATGTAAATATAATGTACAAGATTATCGCATGTCTCGGACTTATCTTGGTAACGATATTTATTTTCGTTAAAGGTCCGTCAATGGGAGCAACCAAAGCGGATATGAGGTATTTAACCAAAGTGGCAATACCGTGTATTATCATAGGTGAACCGTTAGGAATTTACAGGATTTATCAAAATCTGGCTGAAAAAAAAGAACTTCAGAAAAAACTGAAGGAATTTGATGAAGTTAAGAAAGAATCATAAGGTTTAGGATAACTTCTTTCTGATCGCTAAATTGTTTATAATCCTGTGATTCGACAAAGCGAGATAATGATGATGATGAAAAAGGCTTTTCAAGGAGACAAAATTCCCGAAAGCCTTTTTTGTGCATTGTGAACAAATTAAGACAGGCACAATTTTTGTATTGTGTTTTTGAAATAATAAGAATGTAAGAAAGGAAGAATCAAGATGAAGGAACAGGGTAAGGCAATAGATGCAATTAGAAAATACAGAATAAAACCGATTCTTACGGAAGAAGAGGAATTCATTTATATTGAATCCTTGGAGTATATGATCAAAGAGACGAAAGATACAGATTATATGATTGAGCTTGGCGGTTACTATTATGAAAAGAAGATCTTTGATAAAGCTTTAAAGTATTATGAGATGGCTGATGCATATGGTGATTCCTGGGCACCTGAAGGATTGGGATATATCTGGTACTATGGAAGAACCGGTGAAGTGGATTATGAAAAAGCATTTCATTATTTCCATAAGGCTGCTGAAAACGGATATTTAAAATCCAAAATTAAAGTTGCTGACATGTATAAAAACGGATTCTATGTAAAGCAGGATTATGACATGTATTGTCATATCATTGAAGAATCCTATAAAGTCGTAAGACATACAAATCATCTTGATGATCCATATCCTGAAATCTGTACAAGACTGGCAAGAATCCGTAAAAAACAAAACAGAAATGAAGAAGCCATATCCTTGTATCATGATGCCAAATTCTTTTTACAACAGCGTATCCGTTATACACATTTTTTTGGAGATCTGAATATCATGAAATGGCTGATTGAAGATCTCTATACCATGATTCCTTTTGATTCACTGGAGTTTGATTTCTATGATCTTTATTATCTGCTAAAACAACCGGTAACGGTTCGTTTCAGATACAATGGCAATATGTATACCATTGAAACGGAAGAAGGAACAGCCATCCATTTTTTTGATCAATGGTATCGAAATGTGGATGACTTTATGTATAAGGCATACATCGAAGATGATAAGTTACATGGCTTATACGGACAGATGTATGGATTTGAGGTGATGAAATGAAAAAGATGACAGTATCTGCAGCAATGAAGATCATCCATTTCTATTCAGGACAAAAGAATTATACAGAGGATGAAGCAGCTGAATATATTGAAGCAATGGAATATATGCTTGATCATGAACCGTTTGTCGAAAATGCATGGTTATTCAATCTTGCACATTTGTATGATCGGATGGGTAAATATGATCTTGCAGTCAAATATTACAATCTTTGTATCAAAGATAATGCGGTTGGGTATATAGGCTTAGGGGATACATACAGGCATATGAAGGAATATGAAAAAGCCTATGCCTGTTATATGAAAGCCAGAGAACATGGCTTTCATAAAGCTGCAAGCAGAATAGAAGATCTTATCAAAGAACAGGAGGAATACCATGGAAGTCATGAAGACTAAAGATTCTCGTATGACGGATTATGAAAACATCCTCATCAGAAGAGATGCCTTGATCAAGGAAGGGGAACAATACTATCTAAAATATATCCGATTGTTTGGTGATTTGATCAATGATGTCTTTAAAAAGAAGATTGAGTGCATTGCCAAAAAGAAGAAGATCGCTTATTGTCAGGCAAGAGCCAATAAAGGATTATCCATTCATGAGAATGAAATGAATCTGTATATTGATTCAACTATGAGTGAATATTATGACCAATTGGAATCCATGTTACAAAATGCTTCTGCAGCAAAAGAAGGTACAACAGTTTCTTATGCAGATATTTTAAAAATCAAAGAGATTTACAGATATCTTGCAAAACTGATTCATCCGGATGTTCGTCCGGATCTATCGGATGATCCAAAAATCAAAGAATTATGGGTACAGATTGTTTCAGCTTATAATTTCAACAGACTGATTGATTTAGAAGAATTGAAATTTAAGACAGAATCCTATCTGAATAATCTGGATGATCATGTTATTGAAATTGATATTCCTGATATTGAAGATAAGATTCAAAAGGTACAGGAAGAAATCATCCATATCATGGATTCACTTCCATACCAGTATCATCTGATACTGGATGATGAAACAGAAACAAACAACAAAGAGAAAGAATTACAAGAAGAATTACAGAATTATTCCGATTATTCCTTACAGCTGGATGAAGTATTAAATGCATTTCACATAGAGAGGTATGTTTCATGAGCAATGATTTAACAATCAAAAAAGAAGGATTGGTTACAATCCTGGATGAAAAGGGTTTAGGAGAAGTGATTAAACCATTGGTTACGGAAATCCATCTGTTTGATACTTACGTGGCAGGAACATCACATTTAAAAGATCCTGCACCATTGTATCAATTAAAAGCAGGTGACAAATTAACATTACAAAGAGAAGAAAACCGTTATGATGACAAGGCAATTGTTATATTAGATAGTAATGGCAGAAAACTTGGTTATGTTCCTGAAAAAGATAATATCATCTTTTCAAGATTAATGGATGCAGGCAAATTACTGATTGCTAAAGTGAATACTATCAAAGACATGGAATACTTCATGAAGATATCCATATCCATTTATCTAATAGATTACTAAGAGGTTTGTATGAATAAGCAATACTACAACCAGATCGGACAGATCATCATTACAGAAGTTGTACGTGGTGAAACAAGATACAGGGGATATCCCATTCCCTGCATCAATCATAAGTATGATCTTTTAGCTGAAAGATTATTATCACAAGAAGACATAGAATATCTTTCATCTAAAGGAATCATTATCAAGAAAGAATATGATTCTTTAGAAGAAATACAGGAAATCATAGATACATTGGATCCATCTTATTATGAAATGGAATATATACCGGAAATTCAGGATTATGACAAAATGTATGTCACAGGCATATATGAATATACAGGTGATACAAATGAACACTTTATTCATGGTCATGAGTATTTCTGTACTGATGATAGTGAATATACCTTCATCATGATCGGAGAAGATTTAAGAGATTATGATTGTGATAAAAGCTTATTCAAAGAAATATGCATATATCACAGTCTTAGTCCTGTAGTATATGTAAGTCAGAGTGAGAGGGTGGGAGAAGGTTTATAGATAAGCATTCATAAAAGGTGTATAATATTTTCAAAGTAATAACTTTTCATTATTTTGTACTAGTATCCTCAATATAATAATACGCTATAATTCAATACTGTTTATGGATACTTATAATACTAATATTCAGTAAATCAAATATTACAAAAGTGTAAGGGGAATTGGCTGGTGATATGCAGAATAGATATACAGGAGATATAGGAGATTTTGGTAAACTTGGTATGCTCCGTTCCTTACAGTATGCTGGAATGAAAATTGGTGTTAACTGGTATCTGATTCCGGACGAAACGCATAATAACGATGGACGTCATATAGAATACCTAAATCAGGATAACTACAAGTATTGTGATAAGGAATTATATCTTGAACTGAAAGAAATTGTTGAGAATAGTCAAAGAAAAGTGAAGTATCTAGAGAATAGTCATATTTTGGAGGCCGGCTTCTTTTCGGATTCTCTTGATTTCAAAGAAAAGACAAAGCTTGAAAGAAATAAAATACGCCAAGAATGGCATAGGAAAGCATTAAACAAATTAGCTAAAACTGATATCGTATTCGTAGATCCTGATAATGGCTTGATTGTTCCCTCTGCTTATAATACAACAAAAGAGAATAAATATGTGCTCAATAATGAACTTGCAGATTATTATGCTCAGAAGTCCAGCGTGATTTATTACCAACATAAGGCAAGAAGAAAAGATGAATTTTATATTCATCAGCATGCAAGGCTAATTCATAGTGGTTGTTTTCCAAATGCACATGGATTTGCATTGAAATTTACCAAAACATCTCATAGGTATTATTTTTTCATAATCCAACCTCAACACAAGATAGTAATTGAAAAAGCTATCAGTCATATGTTAAATACTCCTTGGAAAGAGTATTTCAAATTCATAACATGTGATGAATAAAAAGAACATATAAATATCTTACAGATATACTGCTCCTGGTGGAGAAACTAAAATGGGAAGAATTGTAATAAATCAAAATAGAACAAATCGATGAATATATATAAGAGTGGTTGTATAGCCAAATGAAATTTTAAAACATATTTTAAGAACCATATTTTTTAAAATATAGCTTAAGAGTTAGGTTAAATATGATCACTCCTTTTTGTGAAATAACCTGTAATTTTTTATTTCTTTATGAATGTCAAAATAGAGCGTATAATATTCTTTAATTACAGTATATAGAAAAATTCGATATTATTTGCTTCAACTGGAGGTATTTATGGCAAATTTTGCATACATAAGAGTTTCACCTGCAGATCGTGGTGATACTCAACAAATAAATGCGCTAAAAGATTTTAAAATTGATGAATGGTTTCAAGAAGAGTTATCTGTTAAGGAAAGAAGACATCCAAAACTTCAGGAAATGTTGAGATCTGTAAAGGAGGGGGACACCGTCTATATAAATGATTTTTCAAGAATTGCTAAAACAACAATTGATCTTTGGAAAATCATTGAGGAATTAGAAAATAAAAATGCTCATATAATTAGTCTGAAAGAAAGTTTTGATACATCTAGTACTAATGGCAAACAGATGTTGGATATGATGTCAATTATTGCAGATTTTGAAAGAGATATCATATTTGAAAGACAACGTGAAGGTATTGCTGTTGCAAAAGCTGCCGGTAAATATAAAGGAAGGGCGAAAGTTGTAGTACCTGATTTCAAAGATTATTACGAAATGTATATATCAAAAAAGATCAATAAAACTGAGATGGCGAAGAAATTGAAAGTGAGCAGGCCTACAATAGATAGGCTCATAAAAGATTTTGAAAAAACAAATCTATTATAAACGGGAAGAAGTAATTTAAGAGGGGACCATGAAACAAATAAATGTTAATTATTTATGGAAGAAGATAAATAAATATATTAAAGTTTTTTCTTTGTTATTTTTGATATCAATTCTGACAGGATGTGCCGAACATAAGCTTATGGCACAAGAGACGTTAGAAAATTATACTGAAAAAGGAGTTACAGAAGAAGTTACAGAAAATGATAACGAATATAAAGAATATCGGACATTTGTAGAAGAAAATAAACTAAACCAGTCAGGTGAATATTCTTTTGATGTTTTTGAACTAGAGAATAATGAAACTTCTGAAGAAGAAGTTGAATCTAAGGATGGATTGGTTCATGTAACATTTGAGAATAACCAGTACCTGAATACCAAGTATTATTTGGATTCCAACCTAACTAATGAAATTAAAGAGAATGAATGTTATCTTCAGCCTGGAGATTATATCTATGCATCTGAACCCGAGGTAAAAAATGCTAATTCAAATCTCTATCAATTTGCTGAATATAAGATCTGGGATTACTCTGAGGGAAAACGTAAAGAATATTTTGATGATTTAGACAACAATGCTGTTTTTTGTGCACCTGAAACAAGTGTAACCACAGAGGTAAGCATCGAACCGATTGGATTCTATCAAAGCAGGAAATTAGGTAATCTTGAAGCATATTATTACACAGAGACAGGACAAAAAAAGAGTTTGTATGGTGGCTGGACTGTAAATGGTATGCCTATTTCAGATGAGGACACTTTAAAGGCTACAGAAAATTATACGATAGCTTATCAATACGATCCGAATGAATATTATTTTGTAGAATCAATGCCTGAAGATTCAAATTATAGTGATCATACTGGGAAAGTTACTTTTTCTACTGTAAGCGCTTTGGATGATCAGCCAAAATATTCCGTTGGGTTACATCATTATGTATCAATGAGAATTGAATATGAGAATCAGGAAGGTTTTTTAGCTAGTATATATCATTTTGTAACACAAACTTCTGAAGATTCAGGAATTGTTTCAATAAAGGTTAATGAAAATGATATAAATCAAAACACCGTTTTGCCAAAGTTAAAATGTGGTGATGTCATTTCCGTCGAAACAAAACCGGAATATAAGGTATACTGCACACAAACCGCAGTAAATGAGCCAAGTAAGAACAGTTCAACGTTGGTATATACTATTAAAGTTCCGGATAAAATCGGTAATGAAATCAATATTTATACAAGTAAAACTGAAATGATACAGTATGAAAAGAGAAAAATTGATCATGCTACGATCAAAGTTACTTTTTCAGACACACTGAATCAATATGAAGTAAAAGATGGTAACTATGTAAAAAGTGATCAAGGGTTAACGGTAACTATTACACCTGATTCCGGATATTATATTTCAGGGAATAATGTTGGAGAGGATGGAAAATTTTCACAAACATTAACTTATTCCAAGTATTTGGAAAACATAGATTCCATTTTAGAGAAACATAAAGCGAAAAAATATATAAAAGTTAAACTAAGTTCTGGTGATGCATATGGTACTTGTACATATACAGTTAATGGCAAATCAGTCTCTGGAACCTATAACTTTAAAGATAAAGAGAAAGTCAAAATGAAATATCAAATCACTGATTCAAATTATCAGATTGATAAATTCTTGGGTAATAAATCCGAAGAGGAAAAAACGATTACAATTACTTCAGATATGGATGGTACTGAAATTCAAAGAGAACAGTACATAAATGTCAAACAGAAATGAGGTGATATAAAATGAAAGACATAGGAAAAGTTATAAAGAATATGACATTTTCAACGCTTCTTATTATATTAAGCATGCTTCTGTTTTGGATGCTTTTTGTAGTAGTATTGCCATTTGCATTGGATTCTAAGAATCTTGGTAACAGTTATGGTGGACAATTAGGATCAGGCGTTGGTACTGCAATTGGATCATTTCATGGTTTGACAAGTGGATATAATGATGGAAAAGAAGATGGCATTAATGATGCTTTGGATTCTAAGGATGATATAGAAGCAGCTATTGAAAACTCTGTACAAGAAATAGGAAAGCTTGAAGTATTAGTAGCTGGTTTCAGTGTTCAAAATTTTCATGAAATTGGTAAAGAATATGCAAGTCTTGAACTATTGAAAGGTAATGCTGTTTTTACAGTTGATCTGAATTATGCTGAAATATTATTCAATAGAGATGGATCACATATTACGGTATCACTAAATGAGCCGGATGTTGATCTATACATCAATGAGAATGATACTGAGCAATTGGCAGAATATCAAAAATATCCTTGGTCGGGTTCTGCGGAGAATGGATATAAGGCATATTTAAACTCAAGAGCAAATTCTGTTAGTCAGATTAAGGATTCAATGGAAAACTATGACACACTTATGGAATCTGCAAAGAATGCTGCAATTAAGGAGATTACAAGACTGGCAAGTGCAGTATGTGCTTATACTGATGAAGATTCTTCACGTTCCGTAACTGTAACATTCAAAGGAGGAAACTGATCATGGCGAAAAGAGGTAGAGGACGGCCAAGAAAACCAGCTTATCGCAAGGCATGGGATTGGGTAAAAAAGAATAAATATGTTGTTTTGATCGCATTAGTACTAATTGGATTAGGTGGAAATGTATTCTTATATCGCTATGGCGTTTCTAATTTCAAAAATTCTTTTGCTGAGAATTATCAGACAAACAAAAAAGAAAAGGCGGAAGAAGTCGAAAAGAAATTTTATGATTTTGCCTATGACTATTATGAATCAAAGTATCACACTAGTGACGATATGACTATCAGTGTAGATTCACTGAAGAATGAATCCAAATTGGAAGTTCTCCAAGTTTCAGATGTTAAATATGTGATTGAAGATGAAAATACCAATGATGAACACCTGACCGTATGGACAAAAATACCCGGACACAGTGTGTTTACGGTAGACTTGTCATTGGCGGAGTTCATTGTTGATAATGCACGAAAGATTGTTACAATAAGAGTCCCGAAACCGGAATTGGATAGATTTTCTATTGAGTATGAAAAGGTTGAAAATCTTAAATTTGTAGATGGATATTTCAATGAAAGCTTTTCCTATGGGGCTGAACTTGCCAGAAAACAATTGAAAACTGCCGGTGATGAAATGAAAGCAGACTTTTCTGTAAATCAAATGTATATCAATAGTGCTAAAGCATCTGCTGAAAAAATCCTGACACAGCTTGTTCAGGAATTAAATCCCGGCCTCCCCAGCAATAATATTTATATTGAATTCGGAAGCTGATAAAAGCAAAAACTCACATTACAATTGTCGAAAAATAATAGAAATGGAAATAATACATGACAGAATATGCACCAGGTATGAGAACCATTATTCGTGATGAAGAATGGATGGTAAAGAAAATTGAGATAAACAGTCTAGGAAATAAGGTTTTATATTGTGTTGGAATATCTCCTCTTGTGAAGGATAAAGATGCGATTTTCCTGAGTGATCTTGAAGATATTCAAATAGTAAATCCGGCTGATGTAAAGCTGATCCCTGATCATTCGGCACGTTATAGAAGGGCACTTCTATATATGGAAAGTCAATGGAGACAACAGATTCCTACTGATACAAATATTCATGTAGGATATAAAGCTGCTATGGATCCAATGCCTTTTCAGTTAGATCCTACAAAGCTATCATTACAAAAACCGCGACAGAGAATACTGATTGCAGATACAGTGGGTCTTGGTAAAACACTTGAAGCGGGCATATTGATGTCAGAACTTATCGCAAGAGGCAAGGGAAGAAGAATTCTTGTGGTAACCGTTAAAAGCATGATGACACAATTCCAGAAAGAAATGTGGAATCGTTTTACCATTCCGCTTGTCAGACTGGATTCATCCAGAATACAAAAGATCCGTGCAAATCTGCCATCAAACTATAATCCATTTTTCTATTATGATAAAACGATTGTGTCTATAGACACATTAAAACGTGATGTGGAATACAGAACACATTTGGAAAATGCATACTGGGATATTATTGTCATTGATGAGGCACAGAATGTTGCAGAACGTGGTGACCATCAGGCACAAAGATCCAGATTAGCTAAATTGCTTGCAGACCGTTCAGACACGATGATTATGTTATCGGCAACTCCTCATGATGGCAAAGCAAAGAGCTTTGCTTCATTAATGAATATGCTGGATCCGACAGCGATCGCAAATCCTGAAGACTATACTCCAGAGGATATAAAGGGATTATGTATTCGCCGTTTTAAGAATGATGTAAAAGATCAGGTGAGTGGTGCTTTCCTTGAAAGAGAAGTTCATTTGGAAAGATGTCATGCATCTGCACGTGAGGAATATGCATATAATATTTTTTCTGAAATGCAGTTGCAAATGGATGTCGGCAGGGAAAGAGGAAATGGGCATTTATTTAAGACAAGTCTGGAGAAATCTTTGTTCTCCAGTCCTGCTGCATGCATAAAAAGCATTGATGCACGATTAGCAAAACTGAATAAGAAATATGGATTTGGAGATATCGAGGATATCGGAAAACTCGAAACACTCCGTGATGCACTTCAGAGAATTACTCCTGAAGATTTTTCGCGTTATCAGACACTTTTGTCTCTTTTAAATAACTCAGCATATGGATGGGATAAAAATGCAACAGATGACAGACTCGTTATCTTTACAGAACGCATCGAAACAATGAAATATCTTGCGGAGCATTTACGTCAGGATCTGGGTTTAAAAGCTAATGCCATTCAGGAAATTTCAGGTGGAATGAGTGATGCAGATCAGCAGAAGATAGTAGAAGATTTTGGCAGATCTGAATCTCCAATACGTGTTCTTGTGGCATCTGATGTTGCTTCAGAAGGTTTGAACTTACACTATTTAAGCCATAGATTGATACATTTTGATATTCCATGGTCATTGATGGTATTCCAGCAAAGAAATGGCCGTATTGATCGCTATGGTCAGCAAAAACGTCCTGATATTCGATATATGATGATCGAAAGCGATAATAAGCGTATTAAAGGAGATATGCGTATTATTGAAATTTTAATTCAAAAAGAAGAACAGGCTTTAAAAAATATAGGTGATCCATCATTATTATTAGGGAAATTTACAATTGAAGATGAAGAATTGGTTGTGATAGATGCTATAGAAAATGGTTCTGATGAGAAAGCATTTGAAGAGATATTTGATGATGGAGAAGATGAGTTTGATCCATTTGAAGCATTGATGGCTGCAGCCGGTGAAGTGGAAGATACTGATCAGCAAGAATCAAAAACTGTGACTGATGAAACATTATTCACAGATATTGAGTATTTGACGCAGGCATTAGGGTATTTGAACCAGTCAGAGAGTCATCCTGTAAGTCAATTAACCACTGTTTCCGGACTTGATATTAAGCTTACTGATGATATGCGAAGAAGATTAAAAGCACTTGTACCAGAAGAAGCTCTGCCTTCAGGGGATACATTACGTTTGTCGGATGATAAAGCTTTCTGTATGGAAGAGATGCGTAGAAGCATGCAAAATAACATGGCGGAAACCGCGTGGCCTAAAACACAATATCTATGGTCTTTACATCCTCTGTTTACATGGGTAAATGATAAGACTGGTTTGCTGTTTGGTCGTGGTGAAGCACCCTTGATTGGCCTTCAGGGAAAACTTGCTGAAGATGAAATAATTTATGTTGTATCAGGCAGTATTCCCAATCTCAAATCAACTCCACTAGTGGATGAATGGTTTGGATTGCTGTATAAAGGCGGTACTTATGTGAAAACTATGAATATGAGTGAAGTATTGCATTATACTGGTATCCGTTCTTCAAGTCTTTCTAATCCGGATTTGGCAACTGATGATACAGCTAATTCTGCAGAAGTGTTATTAGATGATGTTGTAGAAAAGGCAAAAGCTTATTTAAAGGAAAAATATCAGGAGTATCAGGATCATATGAATCCTCTTCTGGATAACGAGGTAGAAAAACTGATTGATCTTCAAAACAGACATCATGCTTATTATCAGAAAACATTGTCACAACAGAGCCGTAAACTGGAAGAAAAAGAACGCAGCATAGATGAATTATTTGACGAATTTATTAATTGGGTCAAGGAGACTTTGACAATACAGGATAATCCATATATCAGAGTTATTGTTGTATTCTCGGGGGTATCGAAATGAGTATTGATTTAACAGGCATTACGAATAAGAATGAATACTACACAAATCATTATTTTTCTACTGTATTTGAAGAGAATACAAAAGAAACTATCAGTGCATGGAATGCTACAGCAAGGCAGTCTGAAGAAATACGTACACCTTGGGCAAATCTACGTAGAATTTCAACACAATTCTATGCAGCACATAATCGTTATGTACGTTCATCTTTAAATATGCAGATGCTTCAGAATATAAGAGAACTTGCAGATGATTATCTTTTGGCTCTTGGATATCCGGAAGCAAATCCACAAATTATTCCAATTGATGATACCTTACAGGTTCCAGTTTATCTGGAAATGAAGAAATCAAATGGTGCTCCATTGTTATGGGTTGTTTTAATGGCGTCTACCGATGATGACACTGGTATTATGGAAAGCTTCTCATTTAGTACCCAGGATCTTAACGAAGAATCGTATGGAACATTACAAAAGGGTATTTTAGGAGAAACAACAGGGGAAACGCTGGCTACCAAAATATTATTCGGACAAGCTGAACCACCACGTTTTCTTATGCTCATTGGCATGAATCAGATAGCACTGATTGATAGAAATAAATGGAATGAAAAAAGATATCTTCAGTTTGAACTGGATGAGATCTTTTCACGTCTGGAAAATACAACACTGCAGGCAATGTCTGTTCTTCTTCATAAAGACTCTCTTTGTCCGGATGACGGCAAGATTCTTCTTGATGAACTGGATGAACAAAGCCGGAAAAATGCATCCGGTGTATCACAGGATTTAAAGTACGCTTTACGAGAAAGTATTGAACTTTTAGGCAATGAAGTTCTTTATGATATGAAAAACCGACAGGGAAGAGATCTGGATGCAGATCCTGTTGATGCGGGTCAATTAACCCTGGAATGTTTACGCTATATGTACAGAATGCTCTTTGTTCTTTTCATTGAATCACGTCCTGAACTTGGATATGCTCCAATCAAAGCACAGAGCTACTATACCGGTTACTCTTTGGAGAGTTTGAGAGATATTGCTGATGATATTCGTGATGATATCAATGAAGTAGGTAATGGATATTATCTTCATGAAACGTTATCGAAATTATACGATCTTATCTATAATGGTTATCCAAAAACAGAAGAAGAGCTAAAACAAGCTACAGGAACGGACAGTATTCATGACATGTTCTTGATAGCGCCTTTAAAAGCACATATCTTTGATCCGGAGTATACAAAAATGATTTCATCTGCAAAGCTTCGTAACAGTTGTATGCTCAAAATAATAGAATTGATGAGTCTTACTAAGTCAACCGGTAAAAAGAACAGCCGTCGTGGACGTATTTCCTATGCAAATCTTGGAATCAACCAGTTAGGTGCCGTATATGAAGCATTGCTTTCATATCGGGGATTTATTGCAGAACAGGATCTTTATGAAGTAAAAAGAGCCGGTGACAGCTTCAATGAACTAGATGTAGGCTACTTTGTTTCCGAATCTGACCTATCACAATACACAGAAGATGAACGTGTAAGGTATGAAAGCGGTGAGAAAAAAGGAAAACTGAGGATGTATGAAAAAGGAAGCTTTATTTATCGTCTTGCCGGCAGAGAAAGAGAAAAATCAGCTTCCTATTATACTCCAGAAGTATTAACCAAGTGCCTTGTAAAATATGCTTTGAAAGAATTGCTGGAAGGAAAGACAGCAGATGATATTTTAAACCTGACAATTTGCGAGCCAGCAATGGGAAGTGCTGCTTTCTTAAATGAAGCAATCAACCAACTTGCAGAAGCATATGTTTCCAAAAAGGAACAGGAAATCGGTGAAGTTATCGGATATGAAGAGCGATTTAATGAGATCCAGAAGGTAAAAATGTATATTGCTGATCGCAATGTATATGGTATTGACTTGAACCCAGTCGCTGTAGAACTTGCAGAGGTTTCCTTATGGCTGAATACCATCCATGAGGGTGGTTTTGTACCTTGGTTTGGAACCCAGCTGGTAAACGGCAACTCATTGATCGGTGCGCGTAGGCAAGCGTATCGTGTAGAGAATCTCACGACCACATCAAAAGGCCTGCGCTGGTTTGAACTTGCACCGGAAAGAATCCCTGTTGGAACCACA
>CACXCB010000329.1 GCA_902766005.1 uncultured Erysipelotrichaceae bacterium
GCCTGTACTTAGGACACCAGACCACATGGTACTTGCAGCTATATACGACATTATTGTTGCTCTTATATTCCATATACGTATTATACCACGTCTTGTAGTCTAATACAATACTCTTAGAAACAAAAAAACGCTGTATCCCCATAGCTAAAGCAAGGGGTATTAGCGGCGACAATTTCGATAAACTTCATGTCTATATAGTATAAATCCAGCTTTTCCATATATCCTCCATAAAAAAAACCAGAAATATTCTGGTTTCATCCTTTTATGCATGGTAGGGTTCCCATCTCTTATCGGTCCCATTTATTTTATATGGTAGGACTCCCATCTCTTATCGGTCCCATTTCGCATGAAGAGGAATATGCAGAAAAGTAGTTCTTTTCCCATGCAAATCATAGTGCCTCTTCCGTAAAAGTCAAGGTCAAGTGAATTGCTTGCCCTAAAGAAAAGCGCAGCCTTTCGGTTACGCTTATTCTTTCAGAGAAATGTCAATGTAATTTAGATGCTGGCTTTAACAAGCTCAGTAACTTCTTCCATTGTATCGAGTTCAACAGCCTTATCAGCCATCTTCTTCATTTCTTCATAGCTCAGACCATTGATCATCTTACGAGCACGCAGAATGCTTGTTGCGCTCATGGAGAATTCATCGAGACCTAAACCAAGGAGTACCGGAGCTGCAAGTTCATCGCCTGCCATCTCGCCGCACATGCCACACCATTTGCCATTCTTGTGAGCACCGTCAATTGTCATCTTGATAAGACGGAGAATAGATGGGTTGAGTGGCTGATAGAGATAGGATACAGGCTGGCTCATACGGTCAGCAGCCATGGAGTACTGAATCAGGTCATTTGTTCCGATGGAGAAGAAGTCAGCATATTTAGCAAGCTGGTCTGCCAATACTGCTGCTGCAGGAATTTCGATCATGCATCCAACTTCAACTTTTTCACCAACTGCAATGCCTTCAGCAATCAGCTTAGCACGTTCTTCTTCATAAACGCCCTTTGCTTCCTGGAATTCTTTAACAGTAGCGATCATTGGGAACATAATGCAGAGGTGACCGAATGCGGAAGCTCTGAGCAATGCTCTTAACTGTGTACGGAAGATGTCTTTTCTGATCAAGCAGAAACGGACAGCACGAACACCGAGGAACGGGTTCATTTCTTCATCGAATGTATGATATTTGAGCTTCTTGTCACCACCGATATCGAGTGTACGGATAACAACAGGTCTGCCATTCATGCCCTCTAATACGGACTTGTATGCCTGATACTGTGTTTCTTCATCTGGCCAGTCTTCGCTCTTCATATACAGGAACTCTGTACGGAACAGACCGACGCCTTCGCCGCCGTTAGCATTTACGCCTTCAACATCTGCAGGGGAGCCAATGTTACCAACGAGAAGAACTTTATGTCCGTCTGTGGAAACAGATGGCTGATCCTTCATAGCTTTGAGAGCTTCTTTCTCAGCTTTGAATTCCTCACCCTTCTTTGTGTATTCAGCAACTTGCTCTTCTGTCGGGTTCAGGATAACTTCGCCATTGATTGCATCCAAAATAACCGGATCGCCATCGTTAGCAGCATCGAGGATACCTGTTACACCAACAACTGCAGGGATCTCAAGGGAACGAGCCATGATAGCACTGTGGCTTGTACGTCCGCCGATTTCTGTTGCGAAACCTTTTGCGAATTCCTTGTTCAGAGAACCCGTGTCAGATGGTGTCAAGTCTTTCGCTACGATAATAACCGGTTCATCGATTGTAGCGAGATTCGGGATAACTTTGCCACAGAGATTGCACTTCAGACGAAAAGTAACGTCCTTGATATCTGCAGCTCTTTCTCTCATATAAGCATCTTCCATGGATTCGAAGATTGTGATCATCATATTGGCAACCTGCTCTGTTGCGAATTCAGCATTAACTGAATCATTCTTGATCATGTCTTCAATCTGACTACGTAATTCAGGGTCACCCGCCATCATCAGATGTGCATCAAATACTGCGAGTTCTTCCGGAGCCAGGCTCTTGGAAGCTACTTCTTTGATTTTTTCGATGTCAGATACTGTTTTTGCAAAAGCTTCATCGAGTTTCTTCAGTTCTTCTTCAGCAACAGCATCCTTGCGAGTGATTTCCAGCACAGGTTGCTGGAGTTTGTAGACTTTTGCGACAGCAATTCCTTGTGACGCAGCAATTCCTTTAAGCATTTTTGCATTTCCTCCTGTTATGCATTCTATTTCCGTATCCAGCAGATCCATGAACTGGCAGCGCTTTCATAAATGCATGATACAACTGATTCCCGAAACAAATCCGAATGAGGAATACTTTCCGTTACCAGTATATTACGGCATATTATTCAAGCCGCTTGCAATCGTTTAATATCGCTGAACACTTCTTATAAATATACTATCATTATTCAAATATTTAGTAAAGTTCTCAATTTTTCAGTGATTTGCATATTTATGCATGAATGCACAAACACATTCCGATGTTTGTCGATTTGTAACATGTATTTTCAAATATCCAGGCTGTGGATGAACTCCTCGACCGCCTCTTTTTTCAATCGATAATAAACAGACCTGGAAAAGTATTTCTCGTACCATTCCGCATTCTTTTTTTCCAGAAATTCATTGCGGATAATAAAGCGTGTGGAAGCTGAGCAGTCTTTGAGACAGCGGTCAACAACATATATCCAGTTTCTGTCTCCTTCATACAATAAGTTGTTTCTGTTATCCGAACAGACATAATCATAAACATCCATTCGCTTTTTGGATTTCTGGTATACTTCTCCCATATAGGCTGTCAATTTCAGCTTCGCTTCATAACTCATCTTATTGTTTTCCAACATCTCATTTCTTTCTCCTTTCCTTTCTGCTTTATTCAGAATCATTTTTAAAAAAAGTTGTTCGAAGAATCAGGCGGGTATCCTCAGAGCATTCTTCCAGATAACGGTCGATCAAAGCTGCCAGTGCCCTGTCTTTTTCCTGCTGCAAGGATTTGCCCTGAACCGGATTTCCTTTCACTTTCTTTAACGACTTTTGATACACCTCAGCCATATAGGCAATCAGCTCGTACTTTTTTTCATAATCCATCGTTTCCTCCTTGTACGGCACTTATGGTAGCCAATTCATTTTTTAAATGAAACAGAGGTTCCAATAATATTGGATTTTCAATAAAAATAGTTGTAAAAATCCAATATTATTGGATTTTTTGGTATCTGCCTCCTCTTTTTTCTGACTTTTGTCAAAAAACAATGGTAAAAAAAAAGGAATCATGTACAATATTAACGTTCTGAAAAAGGAGTTATACATGTCACTGCAAACTGAAACCACCCTGTCATACAAGCGTATTTTTATTTCCGTTTTATTATTGGTAATGATCCCCGTTTCAGCAACTCTGGTTAACCGGTTTGTTGATCAGTATGACATTTCGCTGATGTTCTCTTTCAATATGATAGCGTCTGTCATGATTATGTATGACTGGAGTCTGCTTTCTACGCATTTTGAGCGTTCGAGGAAAAATATAGTTGATACATTCCTCTTTATCTTCATAGGATTTATGCTGATCACCGGATGGCTGTATCTCGGCATCAAATACCTGAAAATCTATCCGGTTATACCTGACACTTCTGTTCTTGTCGCATACGGTTATGCAAGACCGGGCATGCTGATAGCGTACAGTGTAATGAGTGCGGCATCATTCGGCATATGTTTCAAATGTATCACAGACCGCATCAATGTCCATAACAAGGAATTTCAAACCATCCTTCTTTCCGGATTATTATACGGTCTTGTCTACACTTTGATCTTCACGCCATGGCAGCCGTTTCTTCTTGCAAGAGCCTATTTGTTCTACACAATACTGACTATATTATTTGCTTATCTGTATAACCAGACACACACTATTATTCCGGGAATTATCTCTTTGAGCATCGTGTATCTTCTCATCATGATCATGCCATTGCTGTGATAATGCAAGAAGCACTAAAAAAGGTCAATATGACCTTTTTCTTTTGTATTTTATGCTTCCTGTTCCACTTCCAGCAAGCCGTATCCGCCATTGCTTCTGCGATAGACAACTGCGAGGCGTCCTGTTTCGTCATCTGTATAGATATAGAAAGTATGTCCGCTCAATTCCATTTGCATAATCGCTTCATCCAATTCCATTTCTTCAGCTACGACTGTTTTTGTTCTTACAGGAATGGATTTATCTTTTTCTTCCTGTTCAGCTTCTGCAATAAATGCATTTGCAAGATGCTCACGGTGTCTCCTTGAGAGTCTTGTTTTCTGCCTGCGAATCTGATCTTCCAGTTTATCGAGAGCTAAGTCTACAGCGGAATAGAAGTCATCATCAACAACCTCCGCTCTGAGAATGCCTACTTTGGTCGGGATCGTCACCTCAACTTTCTGTGAACCAGGATAAATTCTGGCTACCACCCTAGCGATGGTGTCGGGATCAATCAACAAATATTTGTCCAGATTGGACAATTTTGCTTCAATCTTGTCCCTCATTGCAGATGTCACTGTAATATTCTTACCGACAATTTCGAACCTCATTCTGTTTACCTCCTGTCTAGTATTTTTGTTCATCTGCCTGTTGCAGTTAATTATTATTTTATAAACTTATCTCTACTTTTATTTAACCATGTTCTATGCAAAAAGAAAAGAGAATCTTTCTCTTTTTACAAGATTTTTTCATTCTCTTCTTCAAACGGATGCATCTGTGCAAGCTTTTCCAGCCACTGGTATACGACGATCATCGCATAGGAATCCATCTGGCAGTATTCCTTTAAATCCCGGACAATTTTTTCCAGATCCTGGTCATCCTCGCTGTGATCCAGATGCCTCCATTGGAATACGGCTTCCATGCCCTGCCGTATATCCAGATCACGATAGCCTTTTTCATCCAGGAAACCCATGATACACTTCAGGGACCACTGTCCTTTCATGGCGGTATTGTACACAGTACCCGTCATAAACGGAATCTGCAGATCCTCGAGACGATCACACATATGCAAGAGTTTTTCACGATATTCCGGAAAGGTTTCAGCCAGTTCCTGCAGGCGGATTTTTTCCGCACCTTCCGCATTATAAGCGATAATCGTTCCCTCTTCCGGTATATCCCTGATCAGATGTTCTGCCATGTCCTTGCGATCATCATGAATGGAAAGATAGACTTCCTGCGTAATGGTTCCGTCTTCGTGCAGTACATGCAGCGAATATTCAAACGGAAGAACATCATACGGACGCATTCCCTCGTATGGCGGAATGGCAAATCTTTCCCACTCAAAATCCAGAAAAGCAATTGGATAGCGGACGTTGGAAAGCCATGATCGCAAAGCCATACGGTCTACGAATAATCCCCCTTGCCTGTCGGCCATAATCTGGGAATACTGCTGGCGGAATCCCTCCAGCCGCTGGATATCCGTGTCTTTCAAAAACTTCTTTCCTTCGCTATTCATCGCATATTTGTATTGTGAAGAGATCAAGGTAAGCACGGAATTTGCCGGCATCTTCAGTTCCTCCGGGAAACATGCCTCATAGTATTTGCATTTTTGGCGTATGGTGCACCTGGATGTACGAACAGGAGCAGATAACGTTTTTCGCTCAGTAGCTTTCATCTGTTCCAGAAGTTCCGTCAGGTCCTCCATTTTATCCAGTATTGTTTCCTTTACAGGCAAGGTAGGATGATTCTTATGATTGTAAAAACAGGAAGAAATGGTAAACAAAGCTTCCGGATCGATTTCCTTTCCTCTGACATACTGCGCATTCAGATGCATGATATAGTAGTTTTCCAGACGAATGCCCAGATTCTCCAGCACCCATACAGTGTCGCAGTAAAACTGCAGGTCATCTGCATGAGGAAATAACCCGACAAAAAGGAAATAGATATCCCAGCGATTGCCGTTTCTGTGCAGGAAAGGAACTTTGATCCGCAGATCTTTATAGGAAAAACGCGCCTTGACCAGCCATTCCTCTTTTTCCAAAGCCTCCATTGCTCTTTCCGGCGCATCACCGCGCTGGCCACGGAAACACTCACGGATACCGAGTTTTTGTGCGGCGATCACTGTGATCTCTTCATCCAGTCTTACGTATGGCTGAAAAGCTTCCTTATCGGCATTCATCTCCTTCACAAAGTAATGCGGACACTTTGTATATTTTTTACAATCTGAAATATGAAACATAATCCTACCTTTCCAGCATGTCCGCAATCATTACCGCATTACCGATCTTTCTGTATCTTACTTTTACAAAATCACCGGCTTCAATACTGTCATCTCCACGGAAACGTACACATCCGTCTACATCATCCGGTGCATGCATTTTCGATCTGCCGATATACATTCCTGTTAACGGATCCCTTCCTTCAACAAGAACTTCATCCTCCTTGCCCAGCCATCGTGCAAACTGTTTTTCAGCAATTTCCTTCTGTAAGGCCATAACTTCCTGCTTGCGCTGCTGCTTGACTTCTTCCGGCACGTCATCTTCCAGCTCATATGCCGGTGTATCTTCCTCACTGGAGAATGTAAAAGCACCGAGATGATCCCACTTTGCAAGTGAGATCATACTCAGGTTCAAAGCGTGATCTTCCTCTGTTTCCTGAGGAAATCCGCAAATCACAGTCGTGCGCAGAATTGCATCCGGCAACTGTCTGCGAATCGCTTCAACCCTTTCCAGAATCAGTTTTCTGTTTCCTCTTCGATGCATTGCACGCAACATATTGTCGCTGCCATGTTGAACAGGAATATCAAAGTACGGCAGTATGTGTTTTGCATTCTTAATCGTGTCAATCAGGTCATCCGGTATTTCATCCGGATAAAGATACAGAATTCTGATCCATTTGACGCCTTCAATTGCATCAAGCCTCTTTAACAGATGTGATAAATGAAGCTGTCCGTCAATATCAAATCCATATCTTGAAGAATCCTGTGCAATCAGATTCAGCTCTTTCACACCATTGCGCACGAGATCTTCCGCCTCTTTTACAATCTCATCCTCCGGATAAGAGCGAAGCGGTCCGCGGATCAAAGGAATCGCACAGTAGCTGCATCGATTGTCACATCCGTCTGCAATTCTCAGATAAGCCATCCATGGTTTTCCTGAAAGCATCCGGGGTGCTTTGCCATAGCTGTTGATGATTCTGATACCGAGTTCTTCTGTCAGAATTTCATGGAGGCGGTTATATTCATCAATCGAAATGAAACGGTCTACTTCCGGCATTTCCTCTTCCAGCTGTGCTTTATATCTCTGTGCAAGACATCCCATGACAATCAATTTTTTTAAATTGCCGTCTTTAAAATCAGCGACATCCAGAATGGTATCAATCGCTTCTTTTTTTGCCGGTTCAATAAAACCGCATGTATTGATGATAATTGCATCTGCATCCTTGCGGCCGGTGACAATTTCCACACCGCTTTCGTTCAGCATTCCCAACAGATGCTCTGTATCAACAAGGTTTTTTGCACAACCCAAAGATATTACGCCTACTTTCATGTCTCCCTCTGCTTCTTTTTTCACACTATCATATCATGAACACGTCTGAACCGCTAATCAGCCAGTGAGCCAAACGGATCCCACGGAAGAAGTTCTTTTGGTTCTTCCTCCAGAACCTTCAGCAATTCTTCTCCAAGGTATTTCTTCGGCACAAAGGCTTCATAGACATATTTTTCAAACCATGTATCCGAGCATAGATAATATCCTTTATTTGCGGTTTTGTCACCCCATGAGTTTTCAATTTTCCATCTTGTCGGCTTTCCGTCGACCAGATTGACTCCTGTGAATACCATGGCATGGTTCATCGCACTATGCCTTGTATCCAGCATCTCTTCCTTTGTCATGTCAAGATGCATATCAAATGTTCCTGCATAATCAAACAGCTTGTCATCCCATAAACCGCTCTGACGGTCGCCGTCTTTTCCGCAATCACACCCGAACCATACAATCTCTCCATTCTGCAGCTGTTTTAAAACCATCTCTTTAAACTCATCCATCGGCAGATTCAGAAAGCGGATCGGATTTCCATCCACAACATTTCCAAGATACTTTACAGTATACATTTTATGGAATGGTTTATCTTTAGTCGGTCCATTGATGATTCCGACATAATCATCCAGATCGACATCAAAATATGAATGATAAAAATCCAGAGGCGTAACATCATAAACCGCATGATGCTTTTCTTCCTTGTCTGTATACTCAAAGGTAAAGGAAGCCGGTGGCATGCCAAAGCAGGAGACAATCAGCCGATAACACTCTTCCAGACAGTCTTTTTTCAACAGTGCAATCTGATCCCTTTTTCCGCTTTGTGCAAGACTTTGTGCTTCGGCAGCAAATCTGCGCAGCCTTAAATTCAACAGGGCATTCATATTATGCGTATTGGAAGACTGGAATGTTTCCGGCATAGCTGATTTGGGGCAAAGCCCGTATTTCTTGACAATGCTGACAAACATATCCCACTGTCCGCCATCGGAAATTCCCTGTTCGAGAAGATAACGTTTGGTTTCACTTCCCATCGGTGCATCAATTTCGGCAATCATTGCTTCCAGGAAGAAATTCGTTTTTTCCAGTTTGTCATAAAAGGCAATAAAGTTCTGTGACAGTTCAAATTCTTTGATTCCGTACTTTTTCCCGGCCATCTCGCGCAATACATTCAGGGCGGAGAAGATCCAGCATCTGCCTGACTTCTGCTGGTTTGTGACAGGCATCGTTTTGATGTCAATGGAAAAAATATTCGGATTCTCGGATACAGATTGAAAGTCCCTGCTGATGGATCCGAGATCATTCATAAACAGTGCATTTCTGACAACACGTGCTTTATCATCTTTCAGATAAGATTCTTTCATTGCGGATAATTCTTCCGGATTGATTGATTTCATACAACACCTCTTTCTAGTGATCAATATTGTACTACTTTTTTGTATCTTTAGGGAAGTTATCCACTCTTTTGCCGATGACCAGCAGACGATCATCCTTCTTTTCTTCAATACAGGTAAACAGAATCATATACCGGTCTTCGATTGTCAGCTTTTCCGATGGGCAAATCAGATTATGCATATCCATATATGAGATAAATTCCCGGTATAAGTTCAGATCATCCTCTTCTTTTCTGACAAGGGCTATTTTCTCCATATCTGCAACAGGCATATCAACAATATGGGTAATCACAAATGTATATCGGCGGTGTCTCATCGACAGTGTAAACATTTGATTCAGATCAAATACTGCCTGATCTTTCAATCGATGAAGAGGAGAAAACATATCTTCATCATCGTAATACAACGTATGCCCGTAAATGACTATTCCCACATCATCCATATCATTCCTGACATCCATAAACAATGATCCTTTTGTGGAATAATTGCCTTGCGGATCGTGTTTCAGATAATAGGAATTGTCTTCTCCTTGTACGACGGGCAGATGTATCAGACCGCTTTGAAAATCCAGTGTGCCGATGTTTTCATCATCGAAATCCTGTTCCCCGTTCACATTTTTCGGAAATGGATTCTTTTCCAAAACAGTACTTCCCGGCGCTTGTTCCCTGAAAGACAGCCATAAGAAGATGAATGCAGATAATGCATAGACAAACAGAAAAATGGCTATTTTTTGTTTACAATGCAGAAAGCGCCGCATAAAAATGCCGTTAAAACAATCCAGAAATAAAAACTGCGTCTGATGCCGGTGTCCGGAACTTTTGCCTCATCATAGATTGTTACAACAATCTGATCCTGTTCGGTAAAAGTGTAATTGGTTTTTAGTTCAACAGGAAATACGGAGGGATTCAGATGATATCCATCGGGTGCTTTTGTCTCTTTTACGGTATATCCCTCTTCACAAAAAGGCAGCACCGCAAAAGCAGCTCCCTCTGCATCGGTTGTGTAAACTGCTTTCTTACCGAAAATATCTTCAGCAATTTCACCATCTTTGTAAACCGTTAACTGTGCACCTGCCAATCCGCTTCCGCTTGCCGTGCTTTTCTTTTCCAGGCGGACATAGATATTCTGCGGCTCATCAATCATCAAAATGGACTGCGGGTTATTCTTCTTTCCGTCAATACGGAAAACAATATCCTTTGCACATGCATATCCGAAAGGTGCTTCTTTTTCATGAAGAGTGTATGTCTCATTTCCTTTGACATGCGCAGATATATCCTCCGTCTCTGCTTTTGCAGTCCATTCATAAACCACATTGTTTTCTTGATCAAGGATCTGTAAAACAGCTCCTTCCAGGTATTTGCCGGAAGAAGCAATCTTGCGGACACCTGTATTTGTGGTTTCATCCATCATCGTGATCGTGATCGGCTCATCACCGGCTTCCATCGGCATTTGAAAAACGATGTCTGTTGCTTTATATACGCCCGCAACATATTCACTTTCTTCCAGACGGTATTGATGCCCACCCGTCACAATGCCTCTCAATTCAATCGGTGCACGGGTGGTTGTCCATCCCTCCTGAGGAGAGATTTCTACAGGGTTTTGGGGATCCGTTTCATCCCACAGTTTCAAGACTACCCCTTCCACAATCTCTCCTGTTTTGTCATCGATTTTTTTCAACAGGAGTCTTGTTGTCTGATCAATCATATCCTGAATGATGATATCCTCCTCTTGGGTATATTGATCCACCGTGAAGACAACATCCTTGGCAATATAGTGGCCATCCACAATTTCTTTTTCCTGCATCGTATAGGAGTGCCCGGGAACTACAACTTCCGAAAGATCATGATCTTCAAGTATCGAAGTCCATTCATCAACAACTTCTCCTGTTTCCTGATCGGTTAATGTAATAACAGCACCTTCCAGCATCTGTCCGCTTTCATCCACCTTGCGTGCTTTGAGACATATCGTCTCATCAACCATTTCCTTGATAATGACTTCCTTTGGATCATATAGATCGACAGTAAAAGTTTCATCTTTGGCTATGTAATGGCCTTTCACATATTCCTCTTCATGCAGTGTGTACGTTTTACCTGCTTCCACATACGTGGAAATATCCCAGTCTTCTACTACGGTTTCCGTTTCTGCAGCTATTTGATTTTCTTCATCCAGAAGAATGAGTTTTGCACCTTCAAGAGGCTTCTTTGATTCATCTACTTTGCGAACCTTGATTTTTATGGACGGATCAACCATTTTCACTTCTATTGGCTTACCCGGATTGATGCGCGGAATTTCAAAAGAGACATCTTCTGCCTGATAATAACCTTTCCGAGGTTTATCTTCATGCAGTGTATATGTTTTCCCTGCTTCAAGAATGCCGCGGATATGTTCCGGTTCAGCTTTGGAAACAAACGAATATACCGGTTTGCCATCATACAGGATTGACAAAGATATTCCTTCCAGCATCTTTCCGTTTTCATCTACTTTATATACGGAAACATCTGTCTGATCATCAATCATTGTCAGAGTTACTTCTTTTTCATCATATTCGCCGACAGTGAATTCGTTGTTGGCACAGACATAATATCCATCAGGCGGTGCAATCTCTTCCAACCGATATTTGTGATTGGCAGATAATGTGTATATATCCCTGACCGTGCCATCTGTTGTCCATTGATCAATAACTATTTCCTCTTTAGGATCGGTTATGTCGACAATCTGCAAATCCGCGCCGCTGACCGGTTTTCCCTCATGATCTTTTTTGGAAACATGATACACGATCCGTTTATTGGTAAAGGTTACTGTGACATACTTCCCGCCGTCGCTGGTTCTTTCGGGAACGGTGAACTCCTTATATACAGCTTTATTTCCGCTGACAAGTGCAGCTATATCCGACAGCCTGTATTCCTGATTGTCCACAACAGGACGATAGTGCTGAGGCGGAGCAACTTCAACAAGCCAGTATGTGTGGCCCCTTTGCAGAAGAAGCGTCTGCTCCGGCTCGTTCTGTGATTCAAACTTCAAAACCGGAATATCTTTTCCCGGACCGGTTTCATCGGTTACGTCGTAAATCAGTAAAAGTGCTCCGGGAACAGGATTGCCATTTTCATCTACTTTGGCAAATTCGTACTGGATAAAATCATCCACAATGGTCCTTTCAATTGTACCTGCATCATGTAACGGAACATCAAAGATATCATCATTAGCCAGATAGAACTGCAAGCTCATATCATCTTCAACAATTGTGTAGTTGTGACCGGCAACCAGGTATTGTCCGATTTCCTTCCTTGTACCGTCAGATATCCATTTCAGTATATCCTTACCGTCTGTTTGATCGACTAACCGCAACGCTGCATTCTTTACCGGTTTTCCTTTTCGATTTACTTTTTCCACCCATGCTTCTATTGTTCCGTCCTGCATCTGCACTTCATAAATCTTTCCCGGGGTAAATTCATGGTCAAGCTGAATGGATACATCTTCTGCAAGGTAATACCCTGCAGGTGCAGAAGTCTCATGAATGATAAATTTCTGATCCGGCTGAAACGGAACACGGAAAAGATACGGCTCGTCATTCGTATCAAACTCATCCAGAATGCGGTTATTATCATCACAGATCTGCAGATGACAGCCTGGAAGTATATTTCCTTCTTCGTCCTTCTTGATGATGCGGATATCTGATACAGGCTGATTTTCGGCATATGCAAGAATTGCCTTGCCCTCATCGTAATTTGCTTCCATATTGAAAGATATCTGTGCGATCACAACCCCCTTTACTGTTTCCGGCTGCTTTACATCAATCTTTTCCGCTTCATATCCTTCGGGTACATTTTCCTCCACAACATAGTATTTTTCCTTTTGGGAATACAGGGAAGCATTCAGCTTTACCGGCTTGTCCTTTGCGGTAGTAATCGTTTCCGTTTTCTTCCACGAGGAATTATAAAAAGTTATTTTTGCATCTGCTATTCTTTTCCCTGTCAACGCATCTCTTTTTTCAAAATACAGGGGTATCTCCTTTGCGGAAATGCCAAAAGAAAAGGATTTGATGTCCATCAATGAAGCTCTGGTCATCATATCCTGCGCGCCTTCCTGAACAAATACAACCTGTTGATGGGTCTCATCCCTTTCCAGTCCCGGTGCTTTTACGGAAACCGTTCCGGAAGCATTCGCTTCAGCCTTAATATAAAAATCATTCCCGCTGCTTCTTTCATCAAAGGAAGACAGCTCTGCCTTCTTTCCGTTTTTATCACAGATTGAGACTCCGGAAGGCAGTTTGACGATGTCCATCATATTCAGATTTGCAGAGGTCACATGTACCCTCGCAGTCTCATTTGCCTGAATTTCCCATTTACCGTCTTTATATGCTGCCTTGGATCCGTCTTCATGATATACTTCGCAAGAGAACGAGAGATTTTTATACGCATCCACCATTTTGAAAATTTCATCTTCCAATCCTTTTACATTATCATACGAAGTAAGCGGATCATTCTCCGGCCTATTATCATCCGGATTGTACCGGGAAGGAAAATATTTTCCCGTTACAGCTCTCCAGATTGCTGTCTGGGTGGCAGCATGCCATCGGACATCTTCGTGTCCCGGATACAGATAACCGAAATAAGCAATTACATTTACCTGTTTCTTCAAAGAATCCGACATACCGTCCCAATCTTTAAACGAACGGCTGCTGTAACCACGTGTTTCAGATGGCTTGTCCGGATTCAGGCAGTATGCCCATTGGAAATTATATCCGTTATCCGCATAAGCAATCTGAAAGAAGCACGTTGTTGCCCATTTCAAATAGGACATATCACCGGAGTTCATCACAGTCTGATCATGTTCCCATCCTTCCCATGTGCGGAAAACGTTAATATCCCCATCTGCATGAACAGGAATGAAAGTACAAAAATGAAATACGACAATCAATATGACAATGAGTCTTTTAAAAATGCATTGATAAATTTTCTTCATAATTATGATTCATATCCTCCTTCTTATTTATCAACTTATAAATCTTTCCTTCTACATCGTCCCCTCCTGGAACAAAAAAGGAAACGTTCTGTTTCCTTTATACACATATTCCCTGAACCGCTTTATTCAGCATCCGCAACACATTGGATTCATGCATTCCGGATTGTTCAGCCATCTGGGGTACTCCCATTCCTTCCACACAATACATCCAGACATAGAAGCGAACGGAGGTTTCAACCTGGTTCATCCAATTTTCGATCATCGTTATTTTTCGCCTGTATTCCTGTTTCAGATGAATCAGATTATCCTGCTTTTCAAGCCATTCCGCCAGTTTCCGGTCATTCTCATTATGATGCATGGGAACCGTGGAATAAGAAACCGCATGCACTCCATTCATCGTATAGCGAAGGTTTTCAATTTCTGTATCAATTTCATCTACCTTGCGGCGATACCAATAATAGTTACAACATTCTTCCCTGATTTGTTCGATTTTGACTGTCATTTTCTGCTTCCTCCAATCCTTTTTCAATCCATTTGGAATAATACCTGTACAATGTCCTTCTTTTGATATTGTATTTTTGACAGATCCTATCCGCTTTCTCTCCGTCAATATACATTTCCCGCAGAATTTGACCGGCTTCTTTGCCATATGCCTTTTCTATTTTTAACATAACGGTGTCCACATATCTTGTATTCTTCACTAATAATGCATAAGCCGTATGACCTGTTTCAGCATACGATACAGTTGACTCCGCAACTCCGTCCGCCAGCCTGTACATCCCGCTCATCTGTTTCATCCATTTTTTCTGATCATTGTATTTTCGACAAAGCTTTTTAAAATTCTGTATATCCTGCTGATCCATATAAAATCTCCCTACATTATATTTATAGAAAGAAAAATCTGTTTTTTTCACAAAATTTCAAAAAAAACAGATAATGTTTACCGGAAAAGAAAAAATTGCGATTTTCTCGCAATTTTTATTCACCTTTTAATAAATTATACGCTTCCAGATATTTTTCTGTCGTTTTGGAAATCACTTCATCTGGAAGTGTCTTTCCCGGATGTGCTTTCAGGTAATCTCTGACATACTGTTTGTCAAAAGAAGGCTGTCCATGTCCGGGCTCGTAGCCGTCAAGCGGCCAGAAGCGGCTGGAATCAGGTGTCAGCATCTCATCACCGAGAATGACGTCACCGTTTTCATCAAGACCGAACTCAAACTTTGTATCAGCGATAATGATGCCCTTGCTTCTGGCATATTCAGCACATTTTTCATACAGGGCAATGGAATAATCTCTTAATTTTTCCGCATATTCCTGACCTTTGCCGGGGAACTGTTTTTCAAGCACTTCAATGGATTTCTCAAAAGAAATGTTCTCATCATGATCACCGATTTCCGCTTTTGTGCTCGGTGTATAAATCACTTCCGGCAGTTTGTCACATTCCTGCAAGCCGGCCGGCAGATGAATGCCGCAAACGGTATTGTCCTTTTTATACTGATTCCATCCGGAACCGGTGATGTACCCTCTGACAATACATTCAATCGGCAGCATTGTCAGTTTCTGACAAAGCATAGATCTTCCTTCAAATTTCTCATTTTGGAAGTATTCCGGCATATCTTTGACATCTGTAGAAATCATATGATTCTTTACGATATCCTTACTCAAATCAAACCAGAATTTTGACATCTGTGTCAAAATCTTTCCTTTTCCCGGAATCAAATTGTCCAAAATCACATCAAAAGCAGAAATTCTGTCTGTTGCCACCATAATCAGTGCATCGCCTGCATCATAAATCTCTCTGACTTTTCCTTCTTTTACAGGTGTATATTCTTTCATACCTTCCTCCTTGCGTTTTATAAGTATATCACTCTTAGGCTGACAAGAAAAACATTATTTCAGAACCGGTTTTTCCCCTTTGAGCCAGCGGCGGTGTGAGACCATGCGCTTGATAACCAGAGGTTTTGGCTCTTCAGGAAAAGTAACGATGTTCTCCGGTTTGGATTTCCAGATTTCCAATATATCTTCTGCATCATCAATAAAATCCGCAACCGGCATCAAGCCGTACAGTTTCGGCGGAATAATGTACAGAGGAATATGGAATTCGGCAGCAGTTTTCTTTGCCTTCCATTCCAAATGCGGACACAGCATGCCGATATCCACTTCATCCTGTCTGCTTTTCAGATAATGAAAAGGGATAAAGACGAAAGAGGCTTTCTCAGACAGTCCTTTTTCCACTAGATCCTTCTGCAAATGGCTTGCAAGAGCACTGGAGGAAAAACCTCCGCCACAACAAATCGCAATACGTATCATGTTTTCTCCTTTATCGAATAATCGTAATCGCCTTATCAATTACCTTAAAATGATTGTTCTGGTAACAACCACCATCTTCTCCGTCAATTGTCCATCCCAGTTTTTCCATACAGGTTATTTCGATTTCCTTTGTCTGAAAGGAATGGATCAGCTGATTGTCAAAATTGCCTGTCGCTATATTACCGATGATATTGGCAAAATCAGCCGGATCCTTCGGTGCAGATACCAATAGCACCTCAAACAATCCATCATTCAGTTTTGCGTCCTGCAGAAACGGCAGTTTCAATCCTCCCATTGTAAGGCTGTTGGTTATGCTTCCGAAAATGTAATCCCCTTCCTCTTCAATGCCGTCATGAGACAAGTGAACATGCCTGTGATAATTCAGGCTTTCACCGAAGGTTCCGATGGAATTCAGAACATACGCACCGTAGCCAAGCGTGTTTTTAGCGGACTGGCTTGTGGCATAACTCGCTTTTGTAAAAGCACCGAATGCTGCAACATAATTGAAATACCGGTGATTCAGTTTGCCGATGTCATACGTAAAAGGCGTTCCGTGAATAATATTGTGGCAAAACCCTTCAATTGTGGTAGCATTCTCAATATTTTTTGAAAAATCATTTGTTGTTCCGCTGGGAATATAACCGATCGGCTTTTGAATATTGTGTTTCATCAATGCGTTTATCGCATAATTCAAAGTTCCGTCACCGCCGCAGATGACAATCAGGTCAAACCTGCTGCTTTCTTCAGCAATGATTTTTTCCGTAACAATTCCCTTTTTCGGAAAGATCGGATAAACGGTTACTTCACAATCATTTTTCACAAACTCTTCCACGACAACTGCCAGGTTCTTACGAATAAATCCGGTTCCTGAAATGCGATTATAAATCAACAATACCTTTTTCATAACAGTGCAAGAAGACGGTCAACATTTTCTTTCTTTGTCGCCCAGCTCGTCGCAAGACGGATGACCGTATGATTCTCATCATATTTCTCCCAGAAACTGAAGGATACTTCTTTCTTCAGCTCTTCCATTACCGCATCCTCAAGAATGAGGAACTGCTGGTTAGTAGGGCTGTCCAGTAATAGCTGATATCCCTTTTTGACAAGTTCTTCTTTCAGATACATGGCAAGATCAATCGCATGCTTTGCAATTCTGAAATAAAGCCCGTCTGTAAACAGAGCATCAAACTGGATGCCGATCAGCCTGCCTTTTGCCAAAAGGCCACCATGCTGCTTTACGCGTGTAATAAAATGCTTCGGCTCATTTCCGCTGGTAAAAATGACCGCTTCACCGATCAATGCACCGACTTTCGTGCCGCCGATATAAAAGACATCTGTACACTTTGCGATCAACGGCAGATCCACATCGGTATTATAGGCCATAAGACCGTATCCCATTCTTGCCCCATCCAGGTACAGAGGCAGATTGTAGGAATGGCAAATCTTTGAAATTGCAGTCAACTCTTCCTTTGTATATAAAGTACCGTATTCTGTCGGATGGGTAATATAAACCATTCCCGGGAAAACCATATGTTCATGATTGCCGTCGCCATAGAACTTTTTTAAGAAAGCCTCCAGTTCCTGCGGATCCATTTTTCCCTGGTGTTCCGGTATGGTCAGAACCTTGTGTCCGCATAACTCAATTGCCCCTGCTTCATGCGTGGCAATATGACCGCTGACTGCACTGACAACGCCTTCATATGTATCCAGTATGGAATCAATGACAATCTGGTTTGCCTGCGTTCCGCCGGCAAGAAAAGTAATTGCTGCTTCAGGACATTGAATCGCCTCTTTTATTTTTTCCTTCGCGCTTTGTGAATATTGGTCAACTCCGTAACCGGAAACCTGCACATAGTTTGTATCGACAAGCTTCTCGAGGATTTTCGGATGTGCGCCTTCGATATAATCGCTTTCAAAATTCAACATATATTTCCCTCCATCAGCAATAATTCTACCCACTTAACAGTTTCTCTTCAAGCACAAAGCATGCATGCTTCAACAAAAAAAGAAGTTCCCGTAGAAACTTCATCTCTTCAGCCTTCCTGCAAGAATATGGAACATGACACCGCAGGCAATAACCATCAAAAGGTAGACTTTGCCCAAAGGTTTTGTCAGATATGCCATGAACCCTCCCAGGTTTCGTACAGATTTAACAACCTTGCCGATCAGATGGCTGTACGGCACTGCCGTGAAATCCTCTTCGCTGTTGGCATCACCTTTCGTATTCAGGGTACCCTCGATCACATTGTTGGCTGTAACGCGATGTGCAACAACGCTTCCCTCACTGCGGAAAGCAATCACATCCCCTTCCTCAATATCCACGCCTTCTGCAGGCTGCACAAAAATTAAGCTTCCCACAGGAATCGACGGGGCCATGCTTCCGCTGATAATATCATATGTCTCGTAACCGAGAAATTGCGGAACTGCAAGAACACCAAGTACAGCAATAACACCTATTAACAGCAGCGTTCCCAGAAGACTGCAGATCAGAGAAGGCATATTGTTTTTCTTCTTTACATTGCTCATGAGAAAAAACCTCCCCTATATGTTAACACAGAAATACCTCTTTTATTGTAAAAAGTTCTTCCTGTGTTCCGGTGTGTGAAAGGCATACCCCCTCCGTGAAAGATCGCTGACCTTCAATGCCACAAGATTGATATCCGAATGCATTGCCCTTGCGATTTCGGATGCATCAAATCCCTGCATGATATATTCAATCACCTCTTCATCCGGCAAAGCAATCTGAGCGGCAAAAAGATTGGCTTCAAATTCCATGGCATTCACACTCATATCAAACAGATTGAATTCATGAAACTGGGAAGCCTGTCTTCTGTGCAGAGTGTCATGCCCTATTTCATGAAGAAGGACGATCGACCGCATGACATCATCCAGGTCTTCCTTGATAAAGATATACCGGTTTCTTTCAATCACCTTGTAGGCTCCCTTCAGCTTTTGAAAAGGAGCTTCAAAAATGGTTATACCTGCATACTTGGCTATCATCTCAGGATCCCTGGAACCTGCTTTTCTGACAATGCGGTCTGCCTTCTTTAAAATATCATCCATACGGTTCAGCTGCATAGATCATCCTTCAGCCTTTCCGTTTGCATATTTGCGGTTCTTCATCTTTGCATCAAGATATGCCTGCTGTACTGCAAACATGAATGCATCCAAATCCTCTTCTGCCATCTCTCCTCCCGCAAACAGGCCCGTCACCTCCATCATCAGCTTCTGTGCATTCCTGCCTGCCTGAGGGCCGTATTTTTCTGTTGCCTCTAGAACGAAGGCGTCATCCTCGCTGAGCAGATAATTGATATTCACTTCCAGCAATGCCGCAAGTTTTTCATAAACCTTTCTCGATCGCGGAAGAGCCTTGTCTGTCTCCCATGATGTCACTGTACGCCTGGATACATCCATTTCAGCAGCAAGATCTTCTTGTGAGATATTCTTCTGTTTTCGGGCACTCTTCAGCTTTTCTCCAAATGTCATATTGCCTCCTTGACAGAACATTCTGTACAAATATATAATAAACGAGAAGTTTAACTGCTCATTTATTATATTACAACTTCTCAATTTGTCAAACAGGCAGGTAAAAAAATGAAAAGAGCATACAAAAAAGAATATGTCGGTGTAAAAGCCGTGTTTAATGCGGAAGGCAAAATGAAACCTGTCGAAATTGTCTGGCAGGATGGCAGAACCTTCCCTATTGACAAAATTACAGACTGCCGCAGAGCAGTTTCTTTAAAAGTGGACGGCACGGGAATCCGCTATTCCTGCCGGATTGCCGGTTCCATCCGCTATCTGTTTTATGAAGAAAACTACAGATGGTTTGTCGAGGCCAAAGATTCATAATTTCAAGCAGCCTGAAACGGTACAAGGCCTTTATGGGGCACATACAGAAAAATGGTATCGGAGAGTTTTCCCTGAGGAAAAGCACGGTCTGTATCCCGCAGGATACGACGGATGACATCATAATCAAACCTGGCCGCACTATGTATGTTTACCTCTCTGTCGGAAGTAAATACCGCAAAAAACGGCCCGAATTTTTCATAGATTTCCTCCATCATCCCGGGATAAAAAATCGTTGCAGCTCCATTAGCACCCCAATCATGGCTGGTCATTGTAAAATAATCCAAATTTCTGACTTCTTCAACCGATTGACAATAGTTATGATCATCTATATCCTGCAGGTTGGTAAACATCTGTGCAGGATATTTTTTCATCATGTTCCTTATTGCAATGTCAAAAAGCCTGCTTTCTTGTGTTTTCCATAACTTCATATGCCGGCGTTCGACACGGTAGGAAAAGATGGTTTCCTCGATTTCTCCAAGATTCACATACAAAAGACAGGCAATATCTCCGTATCTGCGGCAAACATTTTCCTCTTCCATTCTTTCTTCAAAAGGTTTCAATCCGATATACAGCAGGTTTTTGATCGTATCGAGATTGCTGATATCGATACCGGACATTTTCAAAGAAGACGACTTTACCAGGCAAAGCAGCTTTTCATGCAGAAACCCGTACAATCTTTCCCAGCCTCTGAAGGTATTCAGATCGTATACATTTTGGATATCATCCAAAGAGAGATTACAGGTAAGGTTGGCAGATGCCCAAGTTTTAAAAAAGCACCAGTTGCCAATCATTTCCCTTTGATTTCGGCAATAGTGCTTCTGATTGACCAGACAGATCCTATCGGCCAATTCATCACATGTTTCCCCGTTTCTGACAATCCGGTACTCTACTTTTGCAGGCAGGGATGTGTTCATTGATTTCATCATTTCATCAAATCTTTGTAAAAATAATTTATCCATATCGTCCTTTCCAGAATAACAGCAAGCCTCTCCAGACAACAAAAAAGAGAACAGTTCCTGTTCTGTTCCCTTTTCCTCGATAATATCATAGCACATTCGAAAACTTTGTCAACACTTGCGTAGTGTGCCATTTATCCACATTTTTCGGATAGTTTTCCACATTTTCCCACTTAAAACAAAATATCTTTCATGCATACCATCGGTTGGTTAAGATCATAATTCCAACTGTGTTTTGCATCTCCCCTGCAGAATTTTTCATGTTTGCACAAACGGCAGTTTTCATTTTTCAAAGACAAATTCTGACGGAAAATCTGAAATCTGTTTTTCCATACATCGGAAAACCTGTCTTCAAAAATATTTCCCTGAATGGTTTCAAGTCTTCTTTCAATATCAAGACACGCACCAATATCGCCGTTAGACATGATGCTTGCAGTATGGACGCCTGCATTACACAGCCAGTACCAATCCCTGACTTCCGCTTCATATACCGGTCCGAGATAGTGGCTGCATCCGAATTCTACGGGATAACCCTGTCTTCTTTTATCTTTGATAAAGTCAAATAAACGGATGTAATCTTCTTTTGTCAGCATCATCTCAGGTCTTTCCAAGGCTCTTCCGATCGGTTCAAGATGAATCACCCTCCAGGAATCGATGTCAATCCGATCCATGATGGAGAATAATGCATCCAGTTCATTGATATTCTGATGATTGATGACGGTTGTGACCTGGATTGCAGAAAATGCATTTTCCTCTATCAGATTCTGTATACCTGTCATCGCTTTCCGGTATGCCCCTTTTAATCCACGCAGACGATCGTGTGTTTCTTCCAGCCCGTCAATGGAGACAGATATTGTCCGCATGCCGCATTCTGCAAGTTTATGGGCGACATCCTTATCAATCAATATGGCATTGCTGGTCATGCCCCAGCGATAGCCCAGTTCTTTTGCATAAGACATAATTTCAAAAAAATCCTTGCGCAATAAAGGTTCTCCGCCTGTAATGCAAAGCAATATCTTCGATATATCAAAATCTTCTTTTACTTCCCTCAGAATTCTCTTATAGTCTTCCAAAGAAAGTTCAGCAGAAAAAACATCACCGCAGCTGCTGCCGCAATGAAAACAATGCTCATTACATCGTAATGTCAGTTCCAGAAAAAGGTGTCTTAATTGCGGTTCCTTATACAGGACCGCATTATAATCCGCAAGCATGTTGAGGTGCTTTTCTTTTAATTTGTAAATACTTTTCACAAATCAACCTCAATCATTCGGTGGTCCATAGACACCTTCAAGTTCATTTTCAACAGGATCATATTCATCATCCGGAGGCCCGTACACCGGATCGGTAATATTTTCATCTGAGTTGTATTCACTATCCGGCGTTTCAATCGGTTCTTCACTTTCCTTAGGATCATCAACATCCTCCACCGGCGGACCATAAACATCTTCAGGCTCATTTTCCTGGGGAACAAAGGAACATGACATTAAAGCCCCGGCAATTATGCTCGCAGCTGTTATTTTCGTCATCTTTCTTTTTTTCATATGCATTCTCTTTTCCGTTATTACTAACTACGATTTTATTATACAGTATTTTCTGCATGAAAGACGCAAAAAGAAGATAACTCCCATGTCTCCTCCATGCCTTGTGATTCTGTTTTTTATTCCATGTTGCGGCATTTCTCCAGAAGGAAGAGAATCGGTAGATGTTGCGGTCAGGCAGCACATCAGCCGCTTCGCTATGATGCGCAGTGTATCTGCATCCATTCTTCGCTTCGGACCAGAGCCCTCGGAAAAGCACGGTGCAAATTTCATAAAACGGATGGGATCGGTCCACTCCTCATTCAGGCTTGTTTTTTCATGCATATCCTGTAAAGTTCCCTGTTCATGCGGCCTTTGCTCCGTCGTAGCAAAGATCAGGCAAATCGGTGTTTTCACCATCATTGAAGTGAGGTCCGCAAAAGGCTCCACAACCGATGGGGCGGCTGAAGTCCGACGCAGGATGGATTTCACTCAACTATTACATCGGTATCTGATTGCAAATGAATGGGCGTATGAATAAACGAAAGTTTTCATACGCCCTAATGATTTTACAGGTGCTCTTATTCTACAGGATAGTAACCCTCTTTGACTTCTATGCAGTCATTTATAACGTGCATTAACAAACTCCATGAGTCACCACAATCCCTCCCGCAATAAGGACATATTCTATCACCAGCATCAAAATCAATAATAACTGTTCCTCCGCTGATTTTCTTCAGTGCTTCCGGAGTCAGCTCTTCATTTTGCAAAGCATTCTCCAACTTTGCCGGATCCAGCCCTGCGTCCTGCAATTTCTTTTTAACAAATATTAACGAAGAAGTCCCCTTCTTCCTACGAAGTGTAAAGAAGGGGATGAATTCGTGCCGGAATGATGTATAATAGA
>CACXCB010000330.1 GCA_902766005.1 uncultured Erysipelotrichaceae bacterium
AGCAGATCTATTCTGTTGCCAACTCAAGGCTCGGGCTGTACCGCAGATGCGGAATGATAACGGCAAACGTGCTGATCTCCAGAAAGACCAAGGAAAAGAAAAATCCAGCAGAGCAGAGGCCTGCACTGCTGGATCCTATCAGAATCTACAACAGATAACGTGCGAAGTTATATGAGAAATACGCTTCGGTCATGTAGCGCCGTATACGAGAACCGTATGTACGGTGCAACTGGAGGGGTGAAATTATTTCACCTCTACCCTATTATAAGTCTGTTTATCTAATTCATTCAAGTATAAATCTGCAGATTGTGCCTACCGCTTCCACAGGAAGATCTGCATATAGAGGCAAAGTAAGAACATGTTCCGCAAGATATCTGGAGATCGGAACATCGTAAGTTGTATTTTTTGGAGAATACATTTTGTAACAATCGAGATCACAGGTAATCGGGTAAAAATATTTTCTTGCGATAATGTCATGTTTCTTCAACAATTCATAGATTTCATTGCGGTTCTTTTTGAATCCGTCAAAGATAACAGGATAATAAGCATAATTGGATGAAACATTTGGCTGAATAGAATGAATGCTAATGCCGTCTACACCTTGCAAATACCGGTTGTATTCATCAACGACTGCTTTTCTTTTGCCGATTTCTCTGTCCAAATGGCGAAGATTACAGATTCCCATAGCTGCCTGGAATTCTGTCATTTTTGCGTTACCGCCGATCATTGAACACTCATCGGATTCCAACATGCCAAAATTCTTAAATCCTTTTAGTTTATTTTGATATTTAACGTCTTTATAACAGATTGCACCGCCTTCAATGGAATTAAATACTTTTGTAGCGTGGAAGCTGAACATCGCCAGGTCACCGAAATGTGCTGCACTCCTTCCATTATAAGTAGCACCGAAAGCATGTGCTGCATCATAGATGACTTTCAAGTTATGCTTCTTTGCGATCTGATCAATAGCCTCTACATCACACAACTTTCCGTATACATGAACCGGTAAAATAGCTACTGTTTTATCTGTAATTAATTCTTCGATCTTATTGGGATCAAGCGTATAATCATCCATTTTTACATCACAGAATACAGGTATATATCCACAACGTACAATGGCGTGTGTGGTAGATACAAAGGTAAACGGTGTGGTAATGATTTCAGAACCAGCTGGGAAATCAAAAGCGGAAATAGCAGCTTCCAGGGCAAGATGACCATTTGTGAATAAGGTTACATAAGGAATATCAAAAAACTCTTCCAATTGTTTCTGAAATTTTTTGTGTTTTGCACCCATATTTGTCAGCCAGTGTGAATCCCATAAATCTTTTATTTCATCGCAATATTCTTCAAAATCCGGCATGGATGATCGCGTGACGTTAATCGGCATGTTTCCTCCATAAGAACTTAGGTATACTAAGCCATAACTATTATAATGCATAAAATGAAAATTTTCAGTATTTTTTAATGTAAATACGAAGAAGAGCCATTTGCTAGGCAACAGCGAATATAATAGGACTGCGTTTATCGCATGATAAACTTTTACATGTAAGCATATTTTTTTGTTTTTTGTTAAAGTTGTTAATGTTTTTGTTTATCATCTTGAAAATTTGAAGTATACTACTATGCGAGGTGAGAAAAATGAAAAGAAAGAGACAACTCAACTGGAATTTGCTCACATGGCTTGTTCTGGTAATATGTTCAATTATCTGCTTCATCAGTGTAACAAGTTTTGCAGCTTTCCCGCAGAGATATAAAATGCCGCTATTGATTGGCTTAGTGGCAATAGCTTTAATCGCACTGGTCTTAACTTGGGCTTCAAAAAAGAATAGTAAAGTTGTACCGGTTATTAATGTGCTTCTTTCACTTTGTCTGGCAGCTGTAAGCATCTTTGTTCCTTCCTTGGAAAAGAAGATGGACAATATCTTTGTCGAAGCACCTCAGTCGGATGAGATGAAGATTAACGTTTATGCATTCACAAATGAGTATAAGGAAGCACATCCTGATATTATGAAAGCTTCCAACCAGGTAGTAACATCACAAAACATTGCAGATTATGCAAACTGTAGCTTTATTACACAGAACTCTGTGGATGTTGATGGACAGGCATTTGCGGTTGCACAGTTAAGAAATGTATTGAATGTTGACTCCGTATGGACAATCGAAAAAGAAGATATGTGGGCTGCTCTGGATGCATTCTATTCCGGAGAAGGCGAATTACTGATCTTAAATGATGTTTATGTCACAACGATCCAGGAAACTGATAAATATGCAAGCTTCAGTGAAGATACAGTCGTTGTATATACGATCGATAAAGAAATATCCGCTGAAGAAGAAATTCCTGTTGTTGATAAAGACATTACTTCCGTTCCGTTTACGGTTATGGTTGCAGGTAGTGATACCAGAAGCAGAAGCTTATCGCAGTACGGAAGAACAGACGTTGATATTATCATGACCGTAGATCCTGTGAATTATCAGGTTCTCATTGTATCTATTCCAAGAGATGCATATATCCCGAATCCGTCTTTAGGTAACGGAATGGATAAATTAACACATCTTGGAAATGCCGGTATCGGTAATACAATGAAAGGTGTTGCGAACTACTTTAATGTTCCGATTGAACATTATGTCATCGTTAACTTTGCAACATTCCAGATTATTGTTGATGCGGTAGGTGGTATCGATATCGATAATCCGTATGAATTCAGCGCCGGTCATGATGCAGGTTATGGTTATTTCCCTGCAGGCAATATTCATTTAAGCGGACCTGAGGCTTTGGTTTATGTAAGAGAAAGACAGAATCTGCCAAACGGAGACTATGGTCGTAACGAACACCAGGTTATCGCTTTAAAAGCTATTATTGATAAACTGACAAGTCCGTCTATTCTGACAAGATATAACGATATTCTGAATGGATTGGAAGGACAATTCCTGACATCCATGGATCCGTCTGATATCTATAAACTTGCCGGTGCAACATTAGATCATGACGGCGGATGGAATGTCATCACATATCATCTCGGCGGAATCGGGCAGTATGCACAAACTGCTTCAATCCCGGGCAGAGATCTCTATGTTGCCGCTTTGATGGAAACACAGATGGAATTTGTGGTTGACCAGATCAATAAGGTATTGAATTCCGAAGTCATTACCCAGGAAGAAATACCAGATGCGGATAACACAGTTTATATTCCTAATTAGTATGGCAATGAACTGATAAGTATGAATATACTTATCAGTTTGTTCTTTTAAAGGTATAATGATATGGTAGAAAATTAATGAGAGATAGTGTATGAAGAAAATGGATATATCACCCTGGATTTTAATTCTGTTCTGCTTATATCTGTTTCCGATTGTGGGAAACAATTTTAAGCTGTTCAGCTACTATATTCTGTATCTGATTCCTTTATTCTATTTCATCTACTACTACAAAAGATTTCTCTATTATATTAAAAAAGAACTGAAATATGTCATTATTACAGTGGGCGGTACTTTCATCCTGCTTGGGTTGAGCATTATTGTACCTGTGCTTCATGGAACCGGAGATTTTTCCTATATTGAAACAGTAACTGCTGTATTCAGGAGATATATCGTATATGTGTTCCTGATGATGATTATTTTGCAGACCAGAAAAGGAAAGAATCCTTTAAAACAATTTCTTTTTTACTGGTCGCTTGCTTCTTCGTTATATGTTTTTGTCTCTTTGGTTATGTTCCTTGTTCCTGCAGTCAGAGAAGGTTGGCAATGGATATGGAATTTTGATGAATATAACAGATTGCAGACATACGGATATGGTGCAAGATTCGGCTGGGCAGGGTTCTCAAATTTCAGGGAAACGATAAAATGTTCTTTATCTCTGGTATTCCTGTTTTATCTGTATTTTGATAAGAAAAAGGGAGAAAGCTTCGTGACTGCACCTGCTTATTTGGTGATGACTGGATTAAACCTTCTGGGGAATATGTTCTACGGACGTTCCGGTGTTGTCGTATTTGCGGTTGTATTTCTGACAGCCATTATTATATACAGGAAAGTGACGCCGTATTCAGCGACGTTTGTATTCTTTCTCGGTCTTACCGTGGTGAATATCATTCTGATTATTTCCCAGTTTAATCTATCTGTACATGACTGGATTGACTGGGTATCAACACCGTTTATCAATTTGATCAAAACGGGAAGCTTTCAAAACTACTCCGCGGATCATTTGTTGCACGATATGATTTTCTATCCGGGATTAAAGACATTGCTGATCGGTGATGGCATGTATACGGTAAACGGCAACCTTTATTATATGGATACTGATTCCGGATTCATGCGACAGATCTTATTCTGGGGTATAGTACCGACTGTGTTTTCTTATTTTCTGACACTTTATCCTTTATTAACCATGGTCAAACGAAAAGAATGGAAATTTCCGTTGATGTTGTTCCTGTGTTTTGTGTTATATGAGTTTAAAGGAGAGGTATATTACGACATGTTGCCGCTGTTCTTTGTTTTGGCATACTTATATCTTTATGATCTGAAATTAAAAATCAGAGGGAAAAAGCGTAATACAAAGAAATATTTAGTTTCTGAATCGTAATTAAGAATGATAAAAATCGGTTTTTACTATATAATAGAATACGTATGGAGAAATCCATATCAAATATGAGGGTGAATTATGGTGCCATTCAACAAAATACCGTATACCGGTGATGAAATAAAATATATTAAAGAAGCTATTGACCAGCGTCATATTTGCGGGGATGGTGTTTTTACGCGTAAATGCAACCAATGGATGGAAGAAAGGTTTCATGCGCAAAAAGTTTTATTGACAACCAGTGGATCAACCGCATTGGACATGGCACTTTTGTTGTGTGATTTAAAGCCCGGTGATGAAGTTATTTTACCGAGTTATACATTCTCTTCCACTGCCAATGCGGCAATCTTAGCCGGTGCGAAACTGGTTTTTGTGGATATCCGCCCGGATACAATGAATATCGATGAAACAAAGATTGAAGAAGCAATTACCGATAAGACCAGAGTTATTATTGTTATGCATTATGCAGGTGTATCCTGTGAAATGGATACGATTATGGATATTGCAAAGAAATACAATCTGTTTGTGGTAGAAGATGCTGCACAGGGTGTAATGAGCAAATATAGAGACCAGGCATTGGGAACAATCGGTGATTTTGGCTGTTATTCCTTCCATGAGACAAAGAATTATTCTATGGGTGAAGGTGGTGCTATCGTCATTAATAACGCAAAATATAATGAGCGTGCTGAAATTTTGAGAGAAAAGGGTACAGACAGATCAAAGTTCCTGAGAGGTCAGATTGATAAATATACATGGATTGACTTCGGTGACAGTTACCTGCCAAGTGAACTTAACGCGGCGTATTTATGGGCTCAGCTGCAAAAAGCGGATGAAATCAATAACGATAGACTGTTAACTTGGAATACCTATCATAAAGCATTTCAGGATTTAAAAAATGCTGGACATATTGATTTGCCTTTTGTACCGGAAAATTGCACACATAATGCACATATGTACTATATCAAGGCAAAAGACCTAGAAGAAAGAACAGCTGTAATTCAATATCTGAGAGAACATGACATCTCAAGCGTATTCCATTATGTGCCGTTACATAGTGCCCCTGCTGGGTTAAAATTCGGAAGATTCTCCGGTGAAGATAAATATACGACAAAAGAAAGTGAAAGATTAATACGTTTACCGATATTCTTCGGTATGAAAGATGAGGAAAGATATAAAGTCATCGAAACGGTTGAATCTTTCTACAAATAAACCGATTAGGAGATATAAATGTTAGTTTCTGTAGTAATTCCATGTTACAACTCGGAAAAAACAATTAAGGATGTTGTTGAAATGACAATTTCAGAGTTTGATAAATTGGAAGGATATGAATGTGAGTTTGTACTTGTAAACGATTGTTCTCAAGATGGTACATTTCAGGAAATTAAAAAATTAGGAGAAAAATATCCGCAAGTCCATGGTATCAATTTGATTCGAAACTTTGGACAGCATAATGCATTAATGTGTGCTATGAATTATGCTAAAGGGAAATATATTCTGGGAATGGATGATGATTTTCAAACATATCCTACTCAGATTCCTTTTTTAGTGCATAAAATAGAAGAAGGATATGATCTTGTATATGGTATTTACAAGAAAAGAGTCAATTCACCGATAAAGAATTTCACAAGCTGGTTAAATAAAGTGACTTCTCGTGTGTTGCTGGGTAGACCAAAGGATATTGTGTCCAGTAATTTTTGGATTATTACAGATCAGGTGAAAGATGAAGTTATTAAATTTCCTAACTATAATCCATATGTTGATGCTATTTTTTACAGGACAACTCATAATGTTGGAAATGTAGAAATCGAGCATCATAAAAGAGAATATGGAGACTCGAATTATACTTTATGGAAATTAATTAAACTATGGTTAGCTTATTTCAATTATACAGTCATTCCTTTACGTTTGGTGTCTGTAATTGGTACTGTTACAGCTATCTGTGGTTTTATCGGGGTTATAGTAACTGTTGTAAAAAAATTATTGAATCCTGTGATGACAGTGGGATGGTCATCTATTGTATCTATTATGTTGTTTTTTTTCGGTATGGTTTTATTAGTTTTAGGAGTAATCGGAGAATATATTGGCGATATTGTATTAGCAGTTAATAATGCTCCTCAATTTATAGTGCGTGACAAGGTTAATCTATGAATAAATTAATGATTTTAGGAGCTGGGGTATATCAAGTCCCACTAATCCAAAAAGCAAAAGAACTTGGTCTAGAAACATATGTGGTAAGCAGAAAGGGTGATTATCCCGGTTTTAATTATGCGGATCATATTATTGAATTAGATACAACCGATTCATATTCTGTCTTAGAATGCGCAAAAAAAATAAGAATTGATGGTATTGTGACAACCGGAACCGATGTAGCAGTAAAAACAATTGGTATTGTATGTGATATTTTGAACTTGAAAGGAGTTTCATTAAGAGCCTCTAAAATTGTAACAGATAAAGCTGTTATGAAAGAAGCCTTTAAATATCAAGTATCATCTTCAGATTATAGAAATATAAAATCATTTGAAGAATTACAAGATGCTGCCCTTCAAATAGGGTTTCCTGTCATGGTTAAAGCATGTGATTCATCAGGAAGCAGAGGTATAACGAAAGTATCTTTTAAAGAGGAGTTGGAGAAGGCATATTTGTGTGCGATGAATGAAACACACACAGATCATATTGTTGTGGAGAAATTCATACAAGGTATTGAGATAGGAGTAGATGCTTTTGTGGAAGATAATGAAATGAAATTTTGCCTTCCACATAATAAATTTGTTTATCGAACAGGTGAAGTTACTATTCCAATCGGACATAGTTTTCCGTATTTTGGCAATGATTTAATAATAAATAAAATAAAAAAAGAAATGGAAAAAGCTATAAGAGCTACTAAACTCAATAATTGTGCTGTCAACGGAGATTTTATTATTACGAATGATAATGAAGTCTCGGTTATTGAAATCGGAGGCAGATGCGGAGCAACATGTATTCCTGAATTGATTGAGAGATATACAGGGATTGATTATTACAAACAGATGATTCTTGTTGCATTAGGGGAAAAGGCTGATTTTTCGATTCATAAGAAACAGCCGTGTATGGCACAATTATTGTATAGTGATGTCAACGGAGTTATTGATTCTATTAATTATGATAAAATCAATTTATTGAGAAATGGCTCGAATGAAATCGTTCTTGACTATAAAGCCGGAGATTCTGTTCATAAAATGGAGAATGGTACGCATCGTATTGGACATGTTATTGCAGAGACTGAAGATATTACACAATTTGAAGAACTCATCTGTAAAGTTAAAGAGTGCATAAAAATTAGAAAAGAAGATTATAGCTGTGAAAAAGATTGGAATAAATACAAGTAAAAAGGATCTGATATTTGCTGCTTTAATACTCTGTAATGTTTACATGATTTTGACAATTGTCAGAGTCGGTTCGTACACAATTTTAAATGCGGATGATTTTTCGCATGGCGTGGAAATAGGTGTATACAGAACCGATTTTTTTTCATATTTGATTGCTTCTTTCAAATATGCGTATAAAGAATATACCGGCTGGCAGGGGACTTATTTTTCGATGTTTTTTCAGGCTTTGCTGAGTCCAGTCAATAACTACGGATTAACACAGCTGAAATATACAATGATTTTTATGAATCTTCTTTTTTTCGGAAGTCTTCTTCTTTTTTTGAAAACAGCTTTAAAAGCTTTAAACCGGCAAAATCGCCTGATCAGATTAACCGTTATTACACTGGTCATCTTTGCACTGACAAATTATAATCCGTATCAGGAAGTTTATTACTGGTATTCCGGAGCGGTATCCTATAGTGTGCCTTTATCACTGTTATTAATCGGTTTTTCCCTTATCCTGAAAATGAATGAGCAGTTTAAACCCGGCTGTTTTATCGGTGCATCCGTGCTGGGATTTCTGGCTATGGGAGGATCCCTGACAGTAACCGCACTGGGATGTTACGGATTATTGTTGATGATTCTGTATTCTTTCATTCGTGAAAAAAAGGTTATGAAGTCTGATCTGATTGTTTTCGGCATATGGTTTACCGGTGCATTAATCAATGCGCTTGCACCCGGTAATTTTGTGAGGCATGGTGTAATTGATGATACAGGACTGCATCTGAGAGATTCGATTTATGATGCGATCTATATGATGGACATCAGACTGCAGTGGTTTATCAACAATACAAATATTGCTTGGGTTCTGCTTGTATTTATCATTATCGGGATTTACATCGGTAAAAAAACAGACTTCAATCATAAAAGCTATTATATATGCAGTATTTTAGGTATAGCTGCACCGGTCTTTGTCGCTTTCCCGATTGGCATGGGATATAGCGCACAGTATATTCCAAACCGATGTGCGTTTTTGATTGATTTCAGTATACTGCTTTCTTTCCTCAATCTGTTTTTTGCGTCAGGTATATATATTTCAGAAAGACAGGAGGAAACCAACAGAAAAACCGTTATCACGTTTTTATTCGTCATGCTTTCGGTGACATGGATGTACGATAATTATCGCTTAAAGTCTGTTGTGGTTTTGAATATCAATAAACAGTTTGAAGACGGAATATATCAGAATTATTATGATCGTATGATTGACGTATATCATATTTTTGAAGAAGGGGAAAAAGGGACTGATCTTGTGATGAAAAGAAAAGACATCCCTGAAGATATCGAATACTTCAACAACTTTACGCTATCGGAAAATCCTGATCATTGGGTCAATACATATATAGCGGAATATTACGGTTTAAACAGTGTCATTTTAGAAAAAGAATAAATAGTAAAAAAGATCAAAAGTTACATTTTGATCTTTAATGTTTTAACGATACCGTTTGCAATCTTCTTATAGTTTTCACCGCCTATTACGGAATAGATTTTTTTCTTCTTTTCCATTTTGGGTGATAATTCAAGATCTGCCAAATTAAAATAATTCAGATTTTTATCGGAAGATCTGAGATAGTCCAAATGTGTCTGCAATGTGTTTTTGATGAGTTGCCATTCCTCTTCATCAGATATTTTTTCTGAAGGTACACTGACATGATCGATCAATACTGCTTTAAGACAGTCGGCAATTGTAGATGTGCCATCAATTTTGCAGACATGCCATTGTTTATCCTGATAATAGGCTAAACCGGATTCTGATTCATTATATACATCAACACGGATTGTCTGCATTCCTTTTTTTGTGGTTGCCTGAGCGCTTCCCGCAAAAGAAAGGAAAACATCCATTTTCTGCAGGGCAGAAAGAGGCAGAGGCCACATATAGCCGGTTATAAAGAACCGGATGTTGGAATAACTGCTGAGCAGCTCTTTATAATTCTTTTCGATATCGCCTTGTGCACCTCCGAACATGACAAAGGTTACCGTTTGAGGATATACTGACTTTGAAAAAGAGATGACAGAATTAACTATATTTAAAACCATATCTTTTTCAATGCGTCCTACATAACCGATATTGTAATCACTGACGGTAAAGGCATCTTGCAAAGAGGAAGTAAATGATTGTACGGAGTTGGAGCATGGAGTTCTTAACACATGCTTTTCATCAACAGGGATTTCAGGCAATAACCGAAGATTCTGCTGCATGGCTTTTTCCGAGATAAAAGCGAGTTCGTTTCTGCTGAGCTTATATTTATAGAATGGCAAATTCGCAGTGTTTAATCTGTCATTATATTCATCCAGGAACATGATAAAGTGCCGGGCGTTTAATTTCTTTGCCAGAAGTTCACCCCAGTAAGCTGTATAATCCGTTCCTGTTTCAATGATAATCTCGTCAAAATCCCCGTCAGGAAGATGATCAGCCATCCTCTGGATCAAGCGGGAACGTTCCTTTTCTGTAAACAGATACGGAAAATCATAAATGAAATCATATTTATGATTATATTTTTCAAGTCCGTGGATATACACTTTTCCTTCGTTTGGTGAAAAGACATGTACTGTCCAGCCGTTTTCCTCCATAAAGCGAAGTTTATTCAGACAATAGATCGGTCCTCCCGCAACAATATCGGCAACCGCAAAAATCATGACGTATAATTTCATAGCTATTCTCCGTTGTTTCCGTGTATTATTTTTCCGATTAAAGCAGAGATATTTTCCGGAAGTATTCTTTTTACGCCTCTTTTGAATTTCATCTTCAGTCTTTTTTGAAAGGGAAGCCAGCTTTCATCGTATCTGGATATGGAGACCGTATTGTCGGTAAAAGTTCTTTTTCCACTGTAGTAATTAACAGGACAGAGATAATCAGAAGGAAGTATTCTGAATGATGCGATATTTTGAAACTGATTATTTAAAATGAGTCCGTGATTTTGTAATATTTTTGTGTTAATTACCGGGCAGCAGACATCCTGACTGATTGTTATATCATCGGGGAAATTTTCATATACATGCATCATTTCCTGTAAAACCGGATTGGTAGCTTCAGAACAAAATCCTAATCCGGTATTAATCAGATCAATATTTTCAAAACCAAAATAACCGGTTTCACCATCAAATATGCGGGTAATCGGTTTAATTAATTCAATGTCTGTGTCAAAATAAATACCGCCGTATCGGTTTAAAACATCCAATCTGACATAGTCGGTTACAAATGCCCATTTCTTTTCATTATATGCCTTCTGAACAAAATTGCAGGCATTCTGTATATCATAATTGCTTTCATTCCATTCTATGATTTCAAAATCCGGACAATACTTTTTCCATGTTTTAATGCATTTTTTTGCAGAAGCAGGCAGGGGATTATGTCCGAACCAGCAATAGTGTATTTTTTTGGGTATCATAAATTCCTCCGATGAGAACAATATATAATTCGTTTAAAACAGATGCATTATATCATATTATTACGTTTTCTCACATGAAGTCTTTTTCAACATAGGAAAAGGGTGAAAACAATGGTAGAATAGTACGGTAAGGATGATCAAAAATGAATGCAGTTTTTAAAAATGAAGATTATTATATCACTCTGGGAGTGATTGCTTATAACGAGGAAGAGAATATTGACAGATTATTCCATACAATACTGGAACAGACTTATGATCATAAACAGATCGATGTATTGTTTGTGGACAGCGGTTCCACAGACAGAACAAAAGAAATGATGACTGATTTTATTGATAAAAATAAGGATGAATTCGGTGAGATCCGGTTATTGGATAATCCCAAAAAGAATCTGCCTGCAGGATGGAATGTATTGTTGAATAATTATCATGGACAGGCAATTGTCAGAGTTGATGCTCATGCGGAAATGGCGCCTGACTTTATTGAGAGAAATGTATATCATCTGAAAAAGGGTGATATGGTCTGCGGCGGATACAGGCCGAATATTATAGATACGAATACGCCATGGAAAAGGACATTATTATTAGCGGAATCTTCTGTATTTGGTGCAAGTATCGGCGATTTCAGAAGAAACGGACAGGATCGTATAGTAAAAACGGTATTTCATGGTGCATATAAAAGAGAAGTGTTTGAAAAAGCAGGATTCTTTAATGAAAAATGTGTCCGGACAGAAGACAATGAAATGAATTACAGAATACGTGAACAAGGCATAGATATCTGGTTTCATCCTGATATTGTTTCATATCAGCGTACAAGGGAAACTCTTCGGAAAATGCTGAGACAGAAATATCTGAACGGGTATTGGATCGCTATTACAAGCGGTATCAATATGAAATGTCTCTCACTGTATTATTTTGTTCCTTTTGTCTTTGTGCTTGGTATTATATTTACGACTGTTTTAGCTTGTTTAGGCAGACCTTTTTTAGCAATTCTGATGTGGTCTACATATTGCCTTCTGGCTGTTTTAAATGCATTGATTGCTATTATTTTCGATAAACAGAAAACATTGATGTATGCTTTACTTCCGGTTTTGTTTTTTCTGCTGCATGTAGTATATGGTGCAGGAACGTTAGTTGGTTTTATAAAGCTGATACAAATGAAAATATCCGGAGAGTTAGAAAAATGAAAAACTTTATCCGTGGTATCAGGAGAGTAAAATTTCATGATTTTTTACAGGTCTGGAAACTGATTGTTGCGATTATTCCGGCATTGATATACAGGCTTTTTCATCGTGATCTCTGGCTGATTTGTGAAGATGAAAATGAGGCAAGGGACAACGGATACTGGTTTTTTAAATATGTCAGGGAGAATCATCCGGAGCAGGAATGCTGCTATGCGATTCATCAGAAATCCATTGACTATCCAAAGGTTGCTTCATTGGGAAAAACAGTGGAATATAACTCTTTGAAACACTGGATACTGTATCTGGCATCATCAAAAAAAATCAGCAGCCAGAAAGCAGGAAATCCTAATGCGGCAATTTTCTATTTTCTGGAAGTTTACGGCATCCTCAAAGACAAGAGAATCTTTCTTCAGCATGGCATAACCGTTAATGATGCAAAATGGCTTTATTATCAGGTGACAAAGATGAATTCTTTTATTTGCGGTGCATATCCGGAATATGAATATATACTGGAACATTTCGGATATCCGAAGGGGAATGTTGCATATACCGGTTTTTGCCGGTTTGATCAGTTACATGATATACATCCGGATCAGAAGATGATTTTGATTATGCCTACATGGAGAGAATGGATTGCCGATGAAGACTACAGGCTGGAACTGTATGAAGGAACGAAAGATATCGCAAAGACGAATTATTTTGTTCAATGGAAGGCTTTTATTGAAGATGAAGAAATTAAACGCCTGGCTGAAACATACGGTGTCAGGTTCCTGTTTTTTCCGCACCGCAATATGCAAAAATATATGGAGTTTTTTCCGAAAGGTAATGAATATATTCAGATTGTCAGTAACAAGGACTGGGATATCCAGAAATTGTTAAAAACAGCTTCACTGATGATCACGGATTATTCCAGCGTATTTTTTGATTTTATCTATATGAAAAAGCCATTGATTTTTTATCAGTTTGACTATGAAATGTTCCGCAAAGGGCAATACGGTGCGGGAATGTTTGATTACAGAAACAATGACTTTGCATCCAGCTATACAGACAGAAAAGACGTTTTTAAAGAAATTGAGCATTATCTGCAGAACAATTATGAAGTATCTGAAAATTACATAAAGGAGCATCAGAGATATTTTCCTTTATATGATCAGCTGAATTGTGCCAGAGTATACGAAGTCGTAAAGGATTGTAAATAAGATATATGAGTAATGAAAAAGTCAGTGTTTTAATGTGTACTTATAAAGAACCGAAGGAATATGTGAGACAGGCTGCTGAGTCTATTTTGAAGCAGTCTTTTCCGGTTTATGAATATGTCATTGTGATTGATGATCCGCATAATGATGAGGTTATTTCTTATTTGGAGAGTATTTCTGAAACCCATCCATTTGTGAAACTGATTTTCAATGATAAGAATCTCGGGCTGGTAAAAAGTCTTAACAGAGGGCTGGAGGAAATTACCGGTGATTATATCTGCCGGATGGATGCGGATGATATCGCAAAAGAAAACCGGATAGAAAAACAGCTTGCTTATTTATCTGCAAATCATCTTGATCTGACAGGATGTGCTGTTGAAGACATAGATGAAGATAATCATGTGATTAATCAGGCAGTTGCTTTTCCCGAAAAGCATGAACAAGTCGCTGAATATTTAAAATATAATAATGCCCTGGTTCATCCTTCGTGGCTGGGGAAAAAAGAAGTATTTGAAAAACTCTGCGGATATCGTGAAATCAAGGCATGTGAGGATTATGATTTTGCGGTCAGATGTGTTCTCTCCGGCTTCATGCTGGGGAATTGTCCTGAGGTTCTTTTGTCATACAGGATCAATCAGAAGGGGATATCATCGACAAACCGTGCTATACAGAAAACATCACTGTTTTTTTTGCGGGATGCCTATAGAAAAGGAAATGTTATTTCTTTAGAGGAGTACAATGGAATTTTCAATACCAAACAGGGATTAAAGAAAATGAAGGGACTGGAAAAATATTATCGTTTGTCCGCTGAACTCAAAAAGAAAAAGGGGAATAAATCAGCATATCTTTTACATGGGATGTATATGGTTCTTGCTTCTTCAGAAGCCAGAAAAGTATTGATTAACGAATATGCATGTAAAAAAATCCTGAGAGGGAGTCATTGATACCTCTGCAGGATTGATGTAAACTAAGAATACATTTTTTAGGGAATGTGGTTTTTATATGGATAGCGGAAAGAATAAAGTTGTCAAAAATTTTATGTGGAGACTGTTTGAGCGTATCGGTGCTCAAGGAGTAACTTTTATTGTTTCCGTTATTCTTGCAAGATTGCTGGATCCTGCAGTTTACGGTACAATTGCCCTGGTTACGGTTTTTACAACCATCATGCAGGTTTTTGTGGACAGCGGTCTGGGGAATGCTTTAATTCAGAAGAAATCAGCAGATGACCTGGATTTTTCAACGGTTTTTTATTTCAATATCGCTGTTTGCGTAATTCTTTATGTTTTGATGTATATGGCTGCACCATATATCGCTGCATTCTATAAAATATCTGAACTGACACCGCTTGTAAGAGTTTTAAGTATCACCTTGATCATTTCCGGTGTAAAGAATGTCCAGCAGGCATATGTATCCAAACATATGTTATTTAAGAAGTTCTTTTTTGCAACACTTGGCGGAACCATCGGTGCTGCGATTCTCGGTATCTTTATGGCATACAGGGGATATGGCGTATGGGCACTGGTTGCACAGAATATTTTTAATATGACATTGGATACGATTATATTATGGATTACGGTAAAATGGCGTCCGAAAAGGATGTTCTCATTTGAAAGACTGAGCATTCTTTTCAGTTTCGGCATCAAATTGCTGATATCCAGCTTAATTGATACAATCTATAAAGATCTGCGTGCATTGGTCATCGGTAAAATGTATACAACTGAAGATCTTGCCTTCTATAATAAAGGCCAGCAGTTTCCGAATCTGATTGTAACAAATATAAACACATCTATAGACAGTGTTCTTTTGCCGGCAATGTCTCAGGAACAGGATAATGTGGAACGGGTAAAGTCCATGACAAGGCGTTCCATCAGTATCAGTTCATATATCATGTGGCCCTTGATGATCGGCCTGGCAGTTTGTGCCGAGCCTTTGGTCAGTCTGGTGTTAACGGATAAATGGCTTCCGTGTGTATTCTTCCTGAGGATCTATTGCATCACGTATGCATTTTATCCGATTCATACCGCAAATTTAAATGCAATTAAAGCGATGGGAAGAAGTGATCTGTTTCTGATTCTTGAAATTCTGAAAAAATCCATCGGGTTTGTTCTTTTGTTAGTTACGATGCGGATCAGCGTGGAAGCAATGGCATACAGCCTGCTGGTAAACAGTTTTGCCAGCCAGATTATCAATTCATGGCCAAACAGAAAATTATTGGGATACAGCTACCTGGAACAGATGAAAGACATATTACCATACATATTTGCCTCAATAATGATGGGAGCGGTTGTGTGGTATATTCCGCATTTACTTGAAAATCGTATTATAATTTTGGCTGTACAGGTATTAGCGGGTGTGATTGTATATTTGCTCATATCTGTACTGTTCCATTTGGAATCGTATGAATATATTATTGCGACAGGAAAGCAGTACCTGCACAGGAAAGGATAAAATATGAGCTTTGATGGATTTGTGAAAAGAAAAATATACTGGATTAACGATTTTCTTCATGGAAGTCCGATTCGTTCAAAATACAGATATATGCGTAAAGTTTTATCTGATGAAACAAAAGGAAAAATAATTCAGGCTGAAAAACTGAATGATATTTTAACCTATGCAAAAGAGAATTCTCAATACTATGCGCAGTTTACTGATGCAAAAGGGATTACGGATTTTCCGATTGTCAACAAACAGGTTTTAAATGAAGTGCATGAATTGAATGAAATTCCTGCAGATAAAATTCCGAATCAGGAAGGAGAAGTATTCATTCAAAGAACTTCCGGCAGTACAGGTGTTCCTTTTGCGGTACCGCAGGATACTGACAAAAGGAAATGGCGTATTGCAGAATTGAAATATTTCAACGATCTGGTCGGATTTAAATCTCATGAGAAACTCGGACAATGCCGTATCTGGACAAAGTGGCACAGTAAATCGAAATGGCAGATATTCAAAGAGAATATTATCCCGATTAATATTGCGAAATTAGATGATTCCGTCATGAAGGATTTAGTTGATACAATAAAAAAGCATAAGATTTTTGCCTTGCGTGCATATGCAAGCTGGTATGATACGCTTGTGGATTATCTTGAAAGCGGTAAAGGGAAAATCGAAGACTTGAAAAGCTTGAAAGTCTGCATATCCATTTCTGAGGGTTTGAATCCTGCAGCCAGAAAAAAGATGAAAGAATTGACAGGTCTCTTTATTGTTGAAGTATATTCCGATGAGGAAATGGGTACATTCGGCCAGCAATTGATTGAAGATACCAATTATTATCTGAATCATGCGAATTACTATTTTGAACTTTTGAAACTGGATACAGATGAGCCGGCTGAATATGGAGAACTGGGCCGTCTGGTTATTACGGATTTGCATAATCATGCTTTTCCTATGATTCGTTATGATACAGGCGATACTGCTGTATTTGAAAAAGGAAATGAAAAAAGCCATGGCTGGCCATATATGTCTAAGCTCTATGGCCGCATCATGGATCTGGTTTACAGTACAAAGGGAGAGCCGCTGCATCCAATGAATTTCGGCAGAGTTTTAAAGAATTTTAAAACAATTACGCAATGGCAGTTTATACAGACCGATGAAAAAAAATATACGATTAAACTGAATGTTACGAATGAATCTGAACTGGATAAAATTCAGAGTGAACTGAAAAGCATTGTCGGTGAAGATGCCGATATTACGGTTCAGTTAGTGAATGAGATACCGGTATTACGGTCCGGAAAAAGAAAACCGGTGTTAAATGAATGGAAAAGATAAAATGAGTGTATTAGGAATATATGGTTCAGGAGGAGCCGGAAGAACATTTTATGATGTTGCTTCCCTGACAAATGAATGGGAAGAGATTGTCTATATCGATGATACCGTAGAAGAAGGATTATATCGCGGTGTTCTGAGAATGCCTTATGCGGTTTTTAAACAGAGATATCCGAAAGAAAACAGTAAAGTGATTATCGCAATGGGAGAACCTTTCTATAAGAAACAGATCTATGAAAAGGTTAAAACTGATGGATATTCATTGGGTAATATTATCCATCCATCTGCATATGTCAGTAACAGAGCTGTAATTGGTGAAGGTGTATTTTTGCATTGCGGTGTATGCATCGGCCCGGATGCGGTTATTTCGGATAATGTAACGTTTGAACAGTATGCAACTGCAGCACATGATACAAAAGTAGGAATGCACAGCCAGATCTCCGCATATGTGATGATTGCAGGATATAGTGAGATTGGAAGTGAAACATATATCGGATTACATGTTCCCGTGAAGGATAAGGTTAAAATCGGAAATCACGTTGTGGTTTCAATGGGGGCTGTTGTCATGAAAGATGTTCCGGATCTGGTTACTGTATTCGGAAATCCGGCAAGAATCAGTGCAAAACGTGAAGAGAATGAATTAATTTTTAAATGATTGGAGGAGATATAGTATGGAGAATTTGAAAAGATATAATCAGATTTTTGCTGAGATTCTGGGACTGGATGAAGAAGAATTACATTCAGCTGAATATAAAAAATCAGAACAGTGGGATTCGGTCGGACACATGTCATTGATTTCTGCCCTTGAAGAAGACTTTAATATTATGTTTGATCCGGATGATATTATGGATTTCACCAGTTATGACAAAGGTATTCAGATTATGCAGAATAATTATCATATTTCCTTTTAGGAGCAGGTATGTGGGATTTTGTAAAGTTTAAGAACAATATTGCAATGGAAGATGATATGGGAAATTCTGTATCATATTCAGATCTGTTTGAAGGCGGGAATGAATTGTATGCCAAAATCGGAAAAAGATGCTTGGCTGTATGTTTATGCAAAAACAGCATCGGTTCTGTTTTTGGATATGCATCCTTTATCCGGCATCATGTTGTGCCTGTTTTGCTTAGTGCATCGATGGATGCTGAATTGTTAAAAAACATTGTATTAACATATCTGCCTTCATATCTGTGGGTGCCTGAAGATATGGAAAATGATTTTTCAAAAACGGAAAAAGTTTTTGAAAAATATGGCTATGTGCTTTTGAAAACCGGTTTTGAAAAGTCATATGAATTAAATGATGAACTGGGATTATTACTGACCACTTCCGGATCTACAGGAAGTCCTAAACTTGTCAGACAAAGCTATACGAATATTTTTGATAATGCAGAATCGATCAGCCGGTATCTCGAACTTTCTGAAAATGAAAGACCGATTTCAACATTACCGATGAATTATACTTATGGCTTATCCATTATAAACAGTCATCTGCTGGTGGGGGCAAAACTTCTGCTGACAGAAAAGACCATTTTACAGAAAGATTTTTGGAACTTTTTCCGTTCTGCTGAAGCAACTTCGTTTGGAGGAGTTCCTTATACATATGAGATATTAACCAAGATGCGTTTTGAACGCATGGCATTGCCGTCTCTCAGAACAATGACACAAGCCGGCGGAAAACTTCTTCCGGATCTGCATGAGAAATTCGCTGTATATGCTAAAGAACATCAGGTTCATTTTTTTGTGATGTACGGACAGTGTGAAGCAACTGCACGTATGGGTTATCTTCCGTATGATAAAGCTATAGAGAAAAAAGGCTCTATGGGAATTGCCATACCGGGCGGAGAATTTATCCTGATGGATTTGGATGGAAACGTAATCACAAAACCATATGTTGACGGAGAACTGGTTTATAAAGGGAAGAATGTTACATTGGGTTATGCAGAATGCGGTGATGATTTGAAAAAGGATGATGAAAGAAACGGCCTTTTGCACACCGGAGATATCGCATATTTTGATGATGACAAGTATTTTTATATTTCCGGAAGATTAAAAAGATTTCTGAAGGTTTTTGGTAATCGAGTTAATCTGGATGAAATTGACAGAATGATTAAATCTCATTTTCAGGTGGAATGTGCAAGCACAGGAACAGATGATCATGTTGTGATTTATGTTACAGACAAGGATATAAAAAATGAAATTCATCAGTTTATTTCTGAAAAAACAGGATTAAACAGAACTGCTTTTGAGATCCGATATATTCCGCAAATTCCTAAAAATGAATCAGGAAAAATACTATATAAAGAATTAAATTCATTATCGGAGGACTGAATTGTGCATTCACAGTTAAACATTTGGAATCGAAAAGTTGCAATTATCGGTGCCGGATATGTAGGATCCACCATTGCATACGCTCTTTCTCTTCGCGAAATTGCTCGTGAGATCGTTTTGATTGATGTGAATAAAGAAAAGGCTCTTGGAGAAGCAATGGATATTCGGCATGGATTATCCGGCCTTGGCATTACAGATGTTTATGCAGGCGATTATTCTGACTGCTCTGATTGTGATATGATTATCATTACCGCAGGCCGTAATCGAAGACCGGGAGAAAGCAGAACAGATCTGATAGCAGATAACGCTGAAATTATGTATTCTGTAGTCTGTTCAATCAAGAAGTATTATACAAGAGGTGTTATAATGCTTATTTCAAATCCTGTAGATATACTTACACAGCTTGTCTCTGAATGGATGGCTCTTCCTAACGGATATGTCTTTGGAACAGGATGTATACTTGATACTTCAAGACTTATAAGACTTATTGCAGATTATCTGGGATTGGATACCGGTGTGATTAATGGATATGTGATTGGCGAACACGGAGATAACCAGGTGCCTGTCTGGAGCAAGGTATTGGTAGGCGGAATTCCCATCAATGATTATTGTGAAGAGATGAATATTCCCTGGAACAAAGAGATACGAACTGAAATTGAAGAAAAAACAAAAACAATGGGTTCAAGGATTATTCAGGCAAAAGATAAGACCCACTTCGGTATTGCCAATTGTGCGGCATTCCTGGCAGGAGCTGTAATTAATCAAAGACCGGTCATTGCTTCTGTGACTTCTCCGCTTCTTGGAGAACACGGGGTTAAAGGAATATCTCTGTCTGTTCCTTCTGTAGTAAGTGCTTCAGGTATCCAGCAAAGAATCCGGGAAAAATGGACACCGCTTGAATATGAAGGCTTTTTCAAAGCAGTAGAGAAAGTCCGTAATGTGCTGGAAACATATAAGGCTGATTGAAATAGGAAGTTAATCATAGCTGTATTGCATGAAATAATAAAAATCAGTATCAGGGAAGGTTTATATCTTCTCAAGATACTGTTTTTTATGTTTATGACAGCTGACAACATTTTTTTCAGACAGAGAGATTTTACTGTTAAGAATTGTGAAAATGTAGCATTTTTTCTCAAAAAGAAAGAAGAATTGTTTATCATATCCACAATCAGATGTTACAATATTGAAAGTATATTAGACGGGAGGATGTATGGAAAAAGATTTTTTGAAAAAGTATATATTAATTGCATTAAGTATCATTACGATTTTTTCACATAGTATTACTCCTGTTGAAGCATATTCCGCAAAGTTTCATCCTGAATGGAAAGAGGAAGAGGGAAACTGGAGATTTTATGAAGAAGGTGAATATGTTACCGGATTTACGGAAATCTCAGGCAAATACTATTATTTTAATCCGGATGACGGATATTTGCGTACAGGCTGGCTTAAACTCAATTTTACAGATGAAGAAGATGCTTATGAATGGTATTATTTCCTTCCGGAACAGGGATACATGGTTACCGGCTGGCAAACCATTGACGGCAAGACATATTTTTTTAATGAAGAAGGTGCAATGGTCACCGGTGTAAATCAGATTGGTGATCATTGGTATTATTTTAATGAAAATGGCTACATGATTGTTGGCTGGGAAAAGATAGATGACCAATGGTATTACTTCGATGAAAACGGATATATGCAAGCCGGATGGATAAAACTGAATGGAGTGTGGTATTACTTAAATTCACAAGGTGTTATGCAGACCGGATGGCAAAAGATCAATAATCAATGGTATTATCTGAATGATTCCGGTTCAATGGCTAAAAGCTGGATAAGAATCAATAACACATGGTATTACATGAATGGATCTGGTGTCATGCAGACCGGATGGCAAAAGATCAATAATATTTGGTATTACTTCAATACTGATGGATCAATGGCAACCGGCTGGAAAAAAATAAACGACCAATGGTATTATTTTGATAACAACGGTGGGATGCAGAC
>CACXCB010000331.1 GCA_902766005.1 uncultured Erysipelotrichaceae bacterium
CCCATGCCTGGACAGGACTCCCATAAAGCGTAAACAGCTCCATAGTCTTCTATTGTCATGATCCTTATATCGTAATCCATTTTATTCTCCCTCCAGATAGTTTACTTCAATTGCCGGTACGGAATAAACCATATATTTGTCTTCGGATGTTTGCACATAGATGATGTAGTACGGGATTGTATATCCGTTATTTTCCAGATATTCCAGATGTACATTCACAACCTCATCGCTCAAATTCAACTGTTTAATGGCCTCTTCTTCACTGATGGTTATCTCAAATGAACCGGATGTGCCATAACTGTTTCCGGTGAATGCTCCGGCGGATTCTGTAGCTGTCTCTGTTGTAGCAATAGAATCAACATCGTATTTTTCCGCATCTTTGGCCAAAAGGGAGTCTGTTTCATAAGGCATAATTGGATAGACAGAAATCATTTCCCCCTCTGCAGGAGCTTCTTCATACTCTGCATCGGCTTCGGCCGCTTCATTGGTTGTTATTGTAGCATACTGATTTTTCATTTGCAGATTTTGTGTATAGATGAACAGGACAAGACAGGAAACCAAAGCAATCGGTGCAAAATAATACTGCCATTGTGTCTTTTTCTTTTTGGAAAGATGGCGAATCTTATCCGTTTCCAGGATCATGTCTTCATCAATGTATCCTAATGCATCAATAATATATTCCGGTTTCATAAGTCAAATCCTTTCAAGAGCAGGTATTCTTTTAAATCATTCCGCATGCGGAACAGGCTGCTTTTAGCGGCAGCCTGGGACATGTCACAATAGGCAGCTGCATCCTTCAGAGAGTCCATATAATAATACCGGCAAAGGAAAAGATTCCTTTGCAGAAGAGGCAGATTCTGCAGAAATTCATTAATTGTTTCCTGCAGCAGGGTGAAGTTAAACTCTTCTTCAGGCTGGTTTGGCGTACCGATGATATTCGCAAAATCATCCAGCGCCTCACTGTAGGTATCAGCTTTTCGCTTGTCACGGTTCTTTTTTCGATACAGGTCGAGAGAAATATTCCTGATGATTTTTGAAAGCCAGGCCGGAAATATCTTGGGAATTTCCGGTGGAATGGAATTCCATGTTTTCACATAAGTATCATCCAGGCATTCTGAAGAGTCTTCTGTATCATGCAGGATATTATGAGCAATTGTAAAAAGATAATTGTGGTATTTGATATCGGTTTCATGAATTGCATTTTCATCACGTGCCAGGTACAGTGCAATAATATCCGTATCTTCCATATAACCCTCCCATAAGTAAAGACGTCAGAATGAATCTTTGGTTTCGTTAAAGATATTGTATAGGAAAAATGATATGATGTATGTAAGAAAATGAAAGAAAGGAAGTTTCATATGAGCGAGTTTACAAAATGGGTAGCATGCTGGGGGAATGCCACAAGCATCAGGGAGAATACGGAATGCATGTACGCAAAAGATATTACACTGCATTACCCGATTCAGATGTGTTTTTCCGGCAACATGCTGCGTTTTCATTTTTCCAATATTACCGGAACCGAACCGGTTACATTTAAAGCGTGTTTCATGCAGTTTGCACTGGAAGGTAAGGAAAGACAGCTTCAGCATCCGATTTTGTTAGACGGAAGCGAGTACATAACGATTGCGGCCGGCCAACAGGTTGTCAGCGATCCTGTCAGTTGTGATATTCAACGGGAAGAATACATCATTGTCCAGTTGTATCTTCCTGATTATACACAGATGAATGCCGGTGTATTGATTACCGGTCCTTTGTCCATGGGACAGTATTCCTATGGAAATCACCTGTATGAAAAGGAAGTGGATATCCGTTTGATTCGCCATATGAATTGGTTTTACTTTTTAAATACAATCGATATCTATACAGAGGAAACAAATCGTGCATTTATCTGCTATGGCGATTCGATTACGGCGCAGGATTGGCCGGATGATCTGACACTTCGTTTGCAGAAGGAAGGCATTCGCAATGTTTCGATTATCCGCAGAGCTATCAGCGGAACAAGAATATTAAGAGAATATGACTGCATTACATATGCAGCATACGGCAGAAAAGGAGAAAGAAGATTTGCCCTGGAAATGGATGTGGCCGGTGCGGAGGCAGTTCTTATTCAGCATGGCATAAATGACATCATCCATCCGGTAGGCACAGATGTGAATATCTTCCGTCCGATGAGTGATCTGCCTGCCGCAGAAGAACTGGAAAAGGGATTTGAAGACATTTACATCAGACATGCTAGAAAACTCGGTTATCGCATATATGGCGGTACGCTCCTGCCGATTGAAGGATGGCGCACATATGCGCCTTTCAGAGAGGATTTGAAGAATGCTTTCAATGACTGGCTGAGAACAACACCATTGCTTGATGGCTGCGTGGATTTTGACAAGGCGGTAAGAGATCCTGAGCATCCTTCTCGTTTTAAAAAAGAATATGACAGTGGAGATCATCTGCATCCGAGCAAAAAAGGATATGAGAAGATGGCTGAAACGGTTGATTTGTCTTTCATTTAGTATGGTATAATAGGAAAAAAGTGAGGAAAACATAATGAGCAAGTATAAGATGATTGTTGCTGATCTCGATGAAACTCTGATCAGCATGGATCGCACCATCAGCCCTAAAAATGTCGAATTCATTCAGAAAGCAGTTTCCATGGGTGTCAAATTTGTACCTGCTACAGGCAGAGGCTATAATTCCGTTCATGATACATTGAAAACCTTGGGATTGTATGATAAGGAAGGACAGTATGTCATTTCCTACAATGGCGGAGCCATTACGGAAAACAAGGATGAAAGGCTTCTTTATTTTCAGGGGATCACGTTCGAAGAAGCTGAAGCGCTCTACAAACATGCTCTTCCGATGGAAGATATCTGCATTCATGTTTATACACCTGACCAGGTGTGGGTTTACCGGTTCTTCCCGGAAGAAGTTGCTTATCTTGCTTCGAGACAGCCATGTACGGAAATCTTTGAAGATAATATTGATTTCCTGAAGGGAAAGGATATCGTCAAAGCAATCTACATGAATACGGATTTTGATTATCTGAAGAGAATTGAAGCTGAGATTACCGACCTGACAAAGAACATGGATGTTTCTTTCTCCAGCAACCGCTATATGGAGTTTAATCGTAAAGGGGTTTCCAAAGGTGCGGGATTGCAGAGATTGTGTGATATCCTGGGAATTGACATCGCTGATACCATTGCCATCGGGGACAATTTCAATGATCTTTCCATGATTAAAGCTGCCGGACTCGGGGTGGGTGTTGCCAATACAATCGAGGCCATGAAACCGGAATGTGATATCATCACCGAGGCGGATTGTGATCATGATGCAATTGCTGAAGTAATACAAAAATACATCTTTGACTAAAAAGCAGGCAACTGCTTTTTTTAAACTGCATCTTTTGTATTGTTTGTATTTTGTTTTTGGTATAATAGAAACCGTAATTGGAGATGGCTTATGAAAGAATGTAAACATCTGGCTATCATTATGGATGGCAATGGAAGATGGGCAAAAGCACAGGGAAAACCAAGAACAGCCGGACATCTTGTCGGTGCGGACAATGTTAGGACAATTGCGATTGCCGCTGATGAGATGGGTGTCAAATATCTGACGTTATACGCTTTTTCCACCGAAAACTGGAAGAGGTCACAGGATGAAGTTGGTTATATTATGAAACTGCCTGCAATCTTTTTTAAAAAATACATGCAGGAATTTCTTGATCGCGGCTTTAAGATGAATATTCTCGGTGAGCTCGACAAGCTGCCTGCTTCAACACACAAGGTTTTGCAGGATGCGATGGATGAATCCGTAAACAATACAGGACTGAATCTGAATATCTGCATGAATTATGGTTCACAAAGAGAAATACTGCTTGCCGCAAAACACTATGCAAGTGATGTCCTGGAAGGCAAAGCAGACCTGTCTCTTGATGAAGAGGGTTTTGAAAAGTATCTGATGACAAAGGATTTTCCGCCCGTGGATTTATTGGTCAGAACAAGCGGAGAGCTTAGAATTTCAAACTATCTGTTATGGCAAATTGCTTATGCGGAATTGGAATTCGTACCGGAGTCCTGGCCGGAGTTCACACCGGAAGTATTGAAGAGATGCCTGGATGAGTATCAGAATCGCGACAGGCGTTTTGGAGGTGTAAAGAATGTCTAAAAGCATGCTGATCAAGATTCTGACGGGCGTCTTATTGATTGCAGCGGTCCTGCCGTGTTTCTATTTCGGTTCTTATTTTTTGCAGGGACTGGCTCTTGTCTTTGCATTTCTTGCTGCCTATGAAACTGCGGGATTGTTCCATTTTGTCAACAAATGGTTTATGACCGGAATCCTGTTTATCGTTATGGCTGCGGTTTTTTACCTGCCGACAAAGTATTTTCTGGTGATCGCCAGCACCTTTATCGTCATTCTTTTTACGATTGAACTGCTGGGAAAGAGTGAAAACAGCCAGTTTGTATCTTTTACGTTTCTGATTGTGATGATGGTTGGACTGGCATTGGATTGTCTGAACCTGATTTATAAGAATGGCGGAAAACAGGGATTTCCGATTATTTTATATGTCGCTTTGGCATGTTATGTATGTGATACCATGGCGTATTTTACCGGTGTATTTTTCGGAAAGCATAAAATGATACCACATATTTCACCAAATAAGACATGGGAAGGCGCAGCAGGGGGATATTTCTTTGCCTTGCTCGTTTCGATGGTTTTCGGTTTGTCCTATACGGACCTGCCAAGAAGCATGGTAATCGCAGGCAGCTGCATTCTGCCGGCATGCGCACAGATCGGAGATCTGGCTTTTTCAAGCATTAAGCGTCATTTCAAGATCAAGGATTTTGGATCTGTCTTTCCGGGACATGGCGGAGCTCTTGACAGAATTGACAGTTTGATTTTCTGTTTGATGGCATTTCATGCCTTAATAATTCTTTGGGGGTTGAACGCATGAAGAAACTTGTATTGTTAGGCGCCAGCGGATCGATTGGTATACAGACAATCGATGTTGTTTTACAGCATCCCGAACAGTTTGAAATTGTTGCCCTAAGCGTAGGAAGGAATATTGAAGCACTGCACAGGATATTGAAACAGATTCCTGTAAAAAAAGTCTGTGTCCAGCAAAAAGAAGAGCTTAATTCTTTACAGAAAGACTATCCGGATATTGCCTTTGTTTCCGGAGATGAAGGACTGGTTGCATTGTCTGAGGCAGATGATTATGATGTGCTGGTAAATGCGCTGGTTGGCTTTGTCGGATTTATGCCGACTTTAAGAGCGATTGAAAGCGGCCATGATGTTGCCCTTGCCAATAAAGAGACTCTTGTGGTAGGCGGCAAGCTGATCAAGGAAGCATTAAAGAAATACAACCGCAGTTTGTTTCCGATTGACAGCGAACACAGTGCCATCTTCCAATGCATGCAGGGTAATCGGCATGAGGCAGTAAACAGATTATTGATTACGGCATCCGGTGGTTCTTTTAGAAACCTGGAAAGAAAAGATCTGACCGATGTTACCGTGGAACAGGCATTAGCGCATCCTAATTGGGCCATGGGGGCAAAAATCACTATCGACAGTGCCGATATGATGAACAAGGGTTTTGAAGTAACAGAAGCGCATTGGCTTTTTGATATTGATTATGACAGAATTGATGTCGTAATGCATGAAGAATCTGTTGTGCATTCCATGGTAGAATTTGTTGATCACAGTGTTGTTGCACAACTGGGATCAGCCGATATGCGTCTACCGATTCAATATGCATTGAGCTGGCCGGAAAGGCTGCCTCTGGAAGAAAAGCATTTTGATCTGACAGAAATCGGAACACTGCATTTTAAGAAACCGGATATGGAAAGATTTCCGTTACTTGCCCTTGCGTATGAGGCAGGTAAAAAAGGAGGAAACCTGGATGCCGTCATGAATGCTGCAAACGAAGTTGCAAATCTTGCCTTCAGGGAAGGAAGAATTCCTTTCCTGATGATTGAGGAGATTGTCATAGGGGCAGTGCATTCTGTGGCATTTGAAGAAGTCAATACGGTTGAAGACCTGATTAGGGCAAATGCATGGGGCAGGGAGTATGCCGAAAACAAGGTGAAGGAAGTGAGTAAATGACATTAATTTATTTTCTTGTATTATTGTCAGTGATTATCGTAATCCATGAGGCCGGACATCTATTGGCAGCCAAATCGTTCAATGTGTATTGTTATGAATTTTCGTTTGGCATGGGTCCGCTGTTGTGGAAGAAAAAGACGGAAGAAACCCAATATTCCATTCGTGCAATACCGATCGGCGGCTATGTCGCCATGGCTGGGGAGCAGGATGGAGATGAAGCGTATCCCGATGTACATGTTCCCGAAGGAAGAAGAATCACCGATGTAGCAACCTGGAAGAAGATCATTATCATGATTGCAGGTGTATGCATGAATTTTCTGCTTGCATGGATTCTGTTTTCCATGATTATTCTGTCTAACGGAGCTTTTGCATCATCTCCCAAAGCTATTATTTCTGAGATCGTTTCAGGATCTCCTGCAGAAAAGGCCGGATTTGCGGTGGGAGATGTGATCAAAAAGGTGACAAAGGAAGACGGATCCAGTGTCAAACCGGATACCTTCCTGGATATGCAGGTATTCAGCTCAGGATATGATGGGGTAGAAGTTTACGAGATCGAGCGTGATGGCGAGCGATATGAAATATCGGTACAGCCGGAATATGATGAAGAATCTGATTCGTATCTGATCGGTATTGTGGGCAATGAATCCACATATGCCGAAGTCAATTTCCTTAACTGCTGGTATTACGGTGGCGTGGAAATGAAAGAGATTACAAAATTGATGCTGACAACAATTCGGGGATTGATTTTCCATGGAAGCGGATTACAGAATATGAGTGGGCCTGTGGGCATTTATCAGGCAACGGAAACATATGCAGCTTTGGGATTGAAGAGCTTTTTATTCCTGATGGCACAGATCAGTCTGAACATCGGCATCTTCAATCTGCTGCCGTTACCTGTTCTCGATGGCGGACAGATTGTGTTTGCTCTTGCGGAAGGCATTACCGGAAAGGCCTTAAATGAAAAAGTCAAATACTATATCATGATTGCCTGTTGGGTATTGCTGATCGGATTAATGCTGTTTGTCACATGGAATGATATTACAAAGCTGATACTGAAATAGGGAGGAAATATGAAAAGAATTTTAGTAACAGGAGGAACGGGATATATTGGATCCCATACATGCGTTTCTTTGATAAAAGCCGGCTATGAAGTTGTCATTATGGACAACCTGTATAATTCCAACAAGGCTGTCCTGAAAAGAATTGAAGAAATTACAGGTGTATTGCCGAAGTTTTATGAAACGGATCTCCTGGATATTGACGGCATGCGTGCAATCTTTAAGGAAAATGATATTGATGCAGTTATTCATTTTGCCGGTTACAAAGCAGTAGGCGAATCTGTTGCCAAGCCATTGCTGTATTATGAAAACAATATCAGCGGTTCTGTCAATCTGTACAAAGCAATGTCGGAAGCAGGTGTGAAAACGATCGTATTCTCTTCCAGCGCCACTGTATACGGGTCACCGAAGAGTGTTCCGATTCGTGAGGATTTCGATGTCCATACTACAAATCCCTACGGTTCTACAAAGCTGATGAATGAAATGATCCTGGAAGATTTATGTGTTTCCGATCCTGACTGGAGCGTCATGCTGTTAAGATACTTCAATCCGATCGGTGCACATCCGAGCGGACTTCTCGGAGAAGTTCCGAACGGCATCCCGAATAATCTTGTCCCGTATATCGCAAGAGTTGCTAATGGTACATTGGAATTCTTGAGAGTATTCGGAAATGACTATCCTACACCGGATGGCACAGGTGTAAGAGATTATATCCATGTATGCGATTTGGCAGATGGACATATTTGCGCGTTGGATTATGCCTTAAACCACAAGGGAACGGAAAAGGTTAACCTTGGCACAGGTAACGGATACAGCGTATTGGAAGTTCTGCACGCATATGAAAAGGCATGTGGTAAAAAACTGCCGTACAAGATCATGGAAAGAAGACCCGGTGATATTGCTGAGTGCTATGCCGATACCAAAAAAGCAGAAGAGATGCTTGGATGGAAGGCAAAGTATGATATTCAGCAGATGTGTGAAGATTCCTGGAATTTCACCGTTAAGAATCCTGATGGAATCCAGTAAAAACTGTTTATGGCATTAAAGAAGGCAGTAGATCGTCTACTGCCTTTTGAATATCTTCCTAAAGATTTTTATCGAAATTGTCGCCGCTAATACCCCTTGCTTTAGCTATGGGGATACAGCGGTTTTTTGTTTCTAAGAGTATTGTATTAGA
>CACXCB010000332.1 GCA_902766005.1 uncultured Erysipelotrichaceae bacterium
GGCAAAGGGAATCCCATAAGCTCGGGTAATCTGGACACACTGGTGTTCTTGACCGAGAAGCCCCCACCTCTAAGCTTCAGCGAAGGTAGTGGGAGTATGTCACGCATTCGAAATTACATTCATTATAATTTAGTGTATAATAACACCCATGAAGAAGATATTCGGGGAAAAAGATTTTATCTATAAGCTGATTTCGATAGCTTTGCCTATGGGCTTGCAATCGGCTATCAACATGGTAGTCAACCTGATTGATACGGTCATGGTTGGCACGTTAGGAGATTTTGCTTTATCGGGTGTGAATTTGTCAAGCCAGTTTCCCTATCTGTTTATGACGGTTGTCATGGGGGTAGGCAATGCGGGAATGATCATTGCTTCTCAGGCATGGGGTAATAAGAGACCGGATAAAGTGAAAACAATGCTTGCTTTTTGTCTTAAGGTCTGTTTTTTGGTCAGTATACTCTTTTTTGTCTTGGGATTTTTATTTCCTTCACAGATCCTGTCGATCTATACAAATGAGCAGATGATCATCGAGATGGGTTCTCCTTATCTGAGAATTCTTTCCTTCACGTTTATTGTCCAGTCCATCAGTATGACGCTGGTCACCATTCTGAGAAGTGCAGGGATAAACCGGTTGGGATTCTATACTTCCACCATGGCATGCTTGATCAATATGTGCTTTAACTGGCTGTTGATTTTCGGCCATTACGGTTTTCCCAAACTCGGGGTTACAGGTGCAGCAGTAGCTACTGTTATCGCTAGAATTGCAGAATGCATTGTCATATGCGTATATACTTTTACCAATAAAAAATTCCGTTTTACATTAGCGGATCTTGGCTTGCATATTGATAAAGACATGCGCAGTGACTTTATTAAAGTCGGTACGCCGAGCATCATTTCCGAAGTGACTGGAAACCTGAATGTTTCTGCAGCAGCCATGATTACGGGTAGAGTTTCTCCTTATTATATCGCTGCCAATACCATTGTACATAATATTTGGACCATTTCATCCCTGTTCCTGTTTGGAATATCCATGGGTGCTTCCGTCATGATCGGTCATGAAATCGGTGCAAACAAGATGGAAAAGGCAAAAGAATATGCCGGATATTTTATCCGTATCGGCGTCTTGATCGGTCTGTTTGCTGCGATTCTTACGCAGATTATTGCACCGATTATCACTTCCTTCTTCTCTGTCAGCGATGAGACATTGCTGATAGCGGGCAAACTGAAAAATGCAGCATCCATTGCGGTATTCTTCTTAGCGATGCAGTTAATATTGACAAAGGGAATACTCAGAGGCGGAGGACAAGCCGGAGCCGTCACGAGAGTAGATCTGTTATCCTGCTGGCTTGTGAACATTCCTGTCGGATTTATTGTCGCATTGGTCTTGCATGCGGATCCGTTCTTTATTTATCTGAGTTTGCGCCTGGATTATATCATTAAGACAATCTGGGGTATCTGGAGAATTCGAAAAGGAAACTGGATGATACGAATGAGTGTTGATTAAGAGGTAGTATTATGACAATGAGAGGACCGGGTGGCGGCCGTGGCGGAAAGTATCTGACCGAAGAAGAAAAGAGGCAGGCCCCTAAGGTAACAAAAGAACTTCTGTTTCGTATTTTTTCCTATTTGAAACCATACTGGAAACAAATGGCACTTGTTTTGTGTGCAATTATTCTTTCTTCCTCTTTTTCCCTGTATCCATCGATATTGACGGGAAAAATCATTGATGAGGGATTAATCGGAAGAGATCTGAACAAGCTGATCTTTTTCATTGTATTATCTTTGGCAGTAACATTGGGTGCTAATTTAATCGGTGTACTCGAGAGCTATCTAAATACATGGATTGCCCAGCACATTACCCTGGATATGCGTAATCAGATGTATGAACATTTGCAGGCGATGTCCGTAAGATTTTTTACAACCAATAACCAGGGTGATATTATCACCCGTATGACCAGTGATATTGACGGTGTGAAACAGATCATCACCAATACTTTTTCGAGTATTCTTTCAAACAGTATTACCCTTATTGTGGCATTAATTGCCATGTACCGCAAAAACTGGATTTTAGCGACAATCGGCATCATTATCGTTCCTCTGTTTACTCTTCCTACCAGAAAAGCAGGGAAAACAAGATGGTCTTTAACCAATGAAGCACAAGCCTGCAATGATGAGATCAACGGTATTCTGAATGAAACCTTATCTGTATCAGGACAACTATTGGTAAAGTTTTTTACCATGGAATGGCATGAACTCAGAAAATATAAAAAAGCCAATGAAAAGATGATTCAGCTGAATATCAAAGAATCCATGGCGGGCAGATGGTTTCGCGTTGTGATGAGTACCTTTTCTTCCGTCGGGCCGATGTTACTGTATCTGGTCGGCGGTATATTGATGATGAAATATGATTCCGATATCACAGTTGGTGATATCACTGTTCTTGTTTCATTGTTGTCGAGAATGTACGGACCGGTGAACAGTTTATTGAATATACAGGTAGACTGGATCCGCTCTATGGCGATGTTTACCAGAATATTCGGATACTTTGATATGCCTATTGAAATCAAGAATGCTGAAGATGCAATCATACCGGATAAAGCAGAAGGGAATATTGCCTTCAATCATGTATATTTCCAATATGATCCTGAGAGAATGATCTTAAAAGATGTAGATTTTCAATTGCAAAGCGGTCACAGCATTGCGATTGTAGGACCTTCAGGATCCGGCAAATCGACAATGATCAATCTGATACCCAGATTATATGATGTAACGGAGGGATCGGTTACTTTTGACGGTATTGACGTAAGAAAGCTGGATCTTAACTTTTTAAGAAAGAATGTCGGCGTAGTCAGTCAGGATACATATTTATTTAACGGTACAATTCGTGAAAACCTCATGTATGCAAATCCTTTTGCGAAAAAGGAGGAAATGATTGAAGCCTGTAAAAAAGCTAACATTCATGATTTCATTATGAAACAGGAACATGGCTATGATACACAGGTTGGTAATCGAGGATTAAAACTTTCCGGAGGAGAGAAACAAAGAATATCCATAGCCAGGGTATTATTAAAGAATCCATCTGTCATGATCTTTGATGAAGCAACAGCTTCATTGGATTCCATCTCAGAAAAAGCCATACAGGATGCAATTGACCCATTGATTACATCTCGAACAAGTATTTTAATTGCTCATCGTTTATCAACGATATTAGCGGCAGATGAAATACTTGTCGTGAAAGACGGAACAATTGTAGAAAGAGGAACACATAAAGAACTGGTAGGCAAAGGTGGTGTTTATACAGAACTGTATGAGACACAGTTTAAATTGCCTGACAGTGTGAAAGAACAATGATTTTGTAACCATTTAACCCCTTTTATCCTTTTTGGTTGAAACCTTTTTATCCTCCATCCGGAGGACAGGTCCTCTCTACTTTCTCCATTTCCTTTCCCATTTCCCTTAATCTGCACACCAATTCCAAAGAATAAAAAAAGAGAAAACCTAACCCCAATACCCAAGCCTTGCACCGGGAAAGTATACCCGGTACAGGGCTTTTTTGCGTTGCTTTCCAAGGTACAAGTCATTTCCCGAAAGTGGGGTGTTAGAACCTAAATACGACGTGAAAACAGGCATTTGGTGGGGGATATCCACAGATTCGATGCATAAACTCCATCCTAAATGGGGAACAGAAGAAAAACAGGAAGAAAAGAAAATAGAAAATATAACAGGAAAAAGAGCCTTGCAGAGAGAAGAAGGAAATGCACAATTGGAAATAAAGATGACTGGAAAAATGATGAAAGATGGTGCGAATAGAATGCACAGTTGGAAAGAAAAAAGCTGATGCTCGAGGGAGGGCAAAAGGATAAAACTGATTGTAAAAATTAGGATAAAAGAGAGTCAAATGGGTCATGATTGTAACAGAATGGTTTTTACATACTTATCAGGATTCTTATGAACATGGTGATTATGACACCATCTGGCAAGCATTAAAACAATACAGAAGAGAAGGACAAACTATACCGCTTAATCCTGAAGAGGATTCTTATTAAAAGAAGGGAATATTGAACATGCCCGTGGATAATCTTACTGCAGATGATCAGATACCGGTAGGAAGATGAAAAAGTATGGATGCGAAAGAAATTCCAAACAAGTATCAAAATGATCAACCAGGTAACAGATATAGCAGATATATCTTTATTTTGACTGCAGTTTGTATTGCTTATTCATGGTAAAGCCTCTTCCTCTGACTTCACTGACTCTGCTGACAATCAGAAAAGCTTCTTCATCAATATTGCGTATCATCTTTTCAACAACCGGAAGCTGGCGATTGGAAATAATTGTCAAAATGATTTCTTCTTGTGTATGACTGAATCCTCCTTCACCATGAAGAATCGTTACTCCACGGTCAAGATTGTCCAAAATTTCTTTTCGTATCTGATCTGCTTTTTTGCTGATGACTTTGACTTCGGTTCTGGAAGAACCAAGCAACAGAAAACGATCTAAAACAAGAGAATAAATCATTACCAGAAGAATACCGTATAAGATCATTTCCGGTTTTGTTCCGGAAGCCTGCAGTAAAAGGATCAGACAATCAAAAGTATATAAAGAGAAGGAGACATTGATGCCAAACAGTTTCTGAAGTATGAGTGGAGGTATATCCATTCCTCCGGTCGATGCACCTTCACGGATTACCATGGCAAGAGATAAACCGATACCACATCCGGAAAAGATTGTACATAACATTGGATCTTTGCTTAGTATAATATCCGGAAATACTAAATCCAATATGTGTAAAGCTGTCGGATAAATAAACGTACTGATAATGGTTGTTAAGGCAAATTTTCTGCCCAGAATCAATCTTCCGATTATAAGCATCAAAACATTAAACAACAATACAAAGAAAGATACCTGCATACCGGTAATGCGATTGATAAAAATAGCGATACCTGTAGTTCCTCCTGTAATCAGACCGGCAGGAAGAAGGAATAGCTTAACCGTTAATGCATATAAGATATTGCCAAGAACGATAATCGATGTTGATACCCATGATTTTTTCATTTTTCCCCCAAAAAATAAACGTCTGACGGATTTTCCCTGACAGACGTGGATCGAGGCATATGCCTAATACATGTTTATTTTAGTCTTTGTTTATGCATTGTCAAGGAGACATAATCGATTTGCAGGCATTCATATATGTTTTCGATATTATAAAACATGTATGGATGACTTCTATGAATAATATAGAAATGATTATGATTGTATATATTTTTCTCATCTTATACAATGGAGATAAAGAAAAGGAGATTTATAATTTATGAGCTTTCCGAAGAATTTTTTGTGGGGCGGAGCTATCGCAGCAAACCAGTATGAAGGAGCCTGGCTGCAGGATGGAAAACAGCCGAATGTTACAGATGTCGTGGTAGGAATCATGTCAAAAAAACCTGGCATCAAATGGAATGAAGAGACGAAGAAGTATGAAATGTGTCTGGATCCGGATAAGGTTTATCTGAGCCATGATGCGGTAGACGGATATCATCGCTATAAGGAAGACTTAAAACTGATGAAAGGCATGGGATTCAATTCGTTCCGTACTTCTATTGCCTGGGGAAGAATCTATCCGAATGGAGATGAAACAGAACCGAATGAAGCAGGAATTCAGTACTATGAAGATATGTTTAAAACCATGCGTGAATTGGAAATGGAACCTGTCATTACATTATCCCATTATGAAACGCCATTGCATTTATTGACAGAATATGGCGGCTGGTCCAATCCGAAGCTGATTGAATTTTGGAAGAATTATGTCAGAACCGTATTTACACGTTTTAAAGGTCTTGTAAAACTGTGGCTGACATTCAATGAAGTCAACAACATGTTCCGTATTCCTTTTATCGGTGCAGGTATCCTGACCATTGATAATCCGAAAGATCCATCGGATCCGGTAGGTTCTACAACGGCACAGGATAAATGGAATGGTTATCATAACATTCTTGTCGCAAATGCAGAGACCGTAAAACTCGGTCATGAAATAGATCCGGATAATCAGATCGGCTGCATGCTGACATGTTCCGGTGTTGCAACATATCCATACAATTGTGATCCGAAAAATGTTTTAGGTGCACTGGATGCACAGAGAATGAATGTCTTCTACATGGGAGATCCTTTCTGTTTGGGTATTGTTCCTTCCTATCTTGACAAAGTATGGAAAGAACAGGGAGTAACAGTGACCTTTACACAAGAAGAATTGGATCTGATTAAGAATAATACCGTTGATTTCTTCTCTTTCAGTTATTATCGCTCAAGCACATATGATCTCGATTACATCATGAAGGGTGATACCGGAGGATTGGTTGGAAAGGAAAATCCATATCTCAAGGATAAAGCACCTCAGCCATGGGGCTGGCCGGTTGATCCGGATGGCATCCGTTACACACTGAATGTTCTCTATGATCGTTATCATCTGCCGATGTACATTGTTGAAAACGGTGTAGGATTAGATGAGAACTTAGATGAAAACGGTGAGATACATGATACATTCCGTGAGCATTATATTGATGAACATATCAAGAATGTCCATAAGGCAATTGAAGACGGCGTAGACTGCAGAGCATATCTGTATTGGGGACCGATTGATGTGGTATCTGCGGGCACAGGTGAGATGAAGAAACGTTACGGATTTGTCTATGTAGATCGTTTCAATGATGGCCATGGAACACTGGAAAGAAAATTAAAAGATTCTTACAAACACTATAAAGAAATCATCGAATCCAATGGTGAAATACTGCTGTAAAAGATAAAGGCTTCATGAAGAAGCCTTTTTTGTATAACGGAATATGGTATCAATGAAGATTCCTTGTAACCTGACAGTATGGAAGTCAAAAGATTTCCATTTAAACAGACTGATCGATTCCAATCAAACAAAATAGGGATGACTTGAAGAATGGATGGGATGAATTATTTATGGCAATGCCATTGTCCGCCTGATTTGGTTATTGTCAGTATGTCGATGGGGCCACCGCATAATGCTTTCTGCGAAGAGAAATATTCCATTTCTATTTCAACCTGAATAACAAGTTTTACAAGACTGATCGCATCATGCAGATAAATATCAGCAAAATTGATCTCATGCTGATTCATCAGATGATCAACATAAGGATGATTACCCGCCCATAACATGGAAAAATTCTGCGGAATGATTTTTGTACGGTTGATTTCATACATATACTGTTTGCCATCCTGATAGCCGGTGATATAGAAGGAAGGCGGATCTTTGGCTTTATCTTTTTTTAATTCTTTTAACAGTTTGTCCGCAACAATCTTTAATGTGTCTTTTTCCTCAAGAATATCATTTTCAAAATGATAGATGAAATCCGGAAGATTCATTTTATTCACGCTATAAGAACCGGTAGAGGCAATACCGATCTGGTTATGATGGATTAAAAACAGCTTCTCAACCTGATCACTTATCAGGTCATGTGTATCCTTCTTAACAAGGCGGCTGTCTGCTCCCATGGCGATGCCATCCTGTCCTAAAACAATTGAAATGATTGACATATATGCATTTCCTTTCTGTGATTCTATTCTACCATAAGAATTTCTGGGAATGGTTATGTGTAAATCAATATCTTTTGACAGGCATATTTTTTGTATTTTTAATCAGTAAAATATAAATATAAACAGGAGGATGACATGAAAAGTAAGAAATTTGCATTATTGGCATTATCTGCAAGCCTGTTATACGGATGCACAGCTTCAGATAATACCGGTGTTTCAGAAGAAAATGACTCGTTTTCTGTATCAGAAAAGGAAGTATCTGCTGAAACTACAGAGCCTCTGGATTTAAGCGGCAGCTGGCAACAGGAAGATGCTGATGAGGAAACATACATGGCTGGCTATATCCAGGGAAAAACCATGGAAATTTACTGGATCATGGATAATGGTGAGACGAAGATGCTGTATTGGGCAGGTACATATGTACCACCGGAAGAAGATTTGCAGGAATATACATGGGTATCTGAAAATGATACTCTGAAAACAGATATGGCTTTGCTTGCATCTTCTTCGGAAGCAAAGGAATTCACATATAAAGATGGCAAAATTACATTTACAGTATCTATGCAGGATGTATCCAGGGATGTTGCTCTTGTAAAAACGGATAAAGATTATTCAGAAGGATTCAAAGAAACTTCGGTTGTTGAGGAATCACAAAGAAAAAAAGCAGAACTTGAGGAAAGCGGGTATACCGTTTTACGGAACGGGGATTATGTACATATATCCTATGCAGTCAGAATCAATAATCCCAATGAAGAGCTGGCAATTGATTTTCCGACAATTACAATTACCGCAAGAAGAGAAGATAACAGTATCATCTCTTCAGAAGAAATGGTTTTAATGAATATTGCTGCAGGGGAAACGATCACTTACGCAAATGATGCAATGTATGAAGGAAACGAAGATCCTGCAACAGTAGACATTACCGTTTCTAACGGTAAAGATGATTATTCTTATCAAAATGGCTCAGGGGCAGTCTATGAAAAAGATCTGGCAATTTCAAATGTATCTGTACGTAAGGATTCCTTCAGCACTGCATTTACCGGTGAAATCACAAATAACAGTGACATGGATACAGATCTTGCTATAACGGTTTTATATAAAGATGATGAAGGCAATATGCTCGGCGGTTTTACAGGATATCTCGATGATGTTGCATCAAAAGAAACAAAAGTATTTGAAATTACGGATTATTCTGAAACCGTGAAAGATTACAGTACATATGAACTGTATGCACATAACTGGTAATTTTGGTTTTTCATTCACAGTGTAAACAGTTCATTTACTGATACCACCTGCTGTAGGAATATGGCAGGTGGTTTATTGTAATGCTAGAATATAGTAAGAGAGGATCATAATATGCGAAAAATAGAAATACAGAAAAGCAGTATTACTGATTTGAAAACAGATGTGATTGTCAATGCGGCAAATGCCGCTTTACAAGCAGGATCGGGTGTATGCGGTGCAATATTTAAAGCTGCAGGATATGAGGAATTACAGAAAGCATGTAATGCCTATGGGCATTGCGATACAGGTTTAGCGGTCATTACACCAGGTTTCAATCTATCCTCAAAATACATCATTCATGCGGTCGGACCTGTCTGGCATGGCGGTAAAAACAATGAGGAGAAATTGTTGTATGATGCCTATTATCATTCTTTAAGCATTGCAAGCGAGTATTCCTGTACGTCCATCGGATTTCCGTTAATCTCTGCGGGAATTTACGGATATCCGTTAAAAGAGGCGTGGGAAGTTGCTATTAAAGCGTGTAAAGATTTTTTGAAGAATCATCAAAGAACGGATATGCATATTATCTTTGCGATATTGGATGATCATATTCTGCAAACAGGACGGGATCTTCTGATCATCAGAAAAGATAAGAACGAACCTAATACTGTCAATAAAAGAGTATTTGAGAAACTGTATATAGGTGAAAAAAACCATGATGCCGTTTATTTTCATAAACCGGATGAACTGGACGGATATCTCAGTAACTGGTATTTATCACCGCTTGATCTGGATGGAAAACGGTTTACATCTTGTGAACAGTACATTATGTATAAAAAATGCATGTTGTTTAATGATATTGGTTCTGCCGAACAGGTACTTGCTACAGATGATACTGCCATACAGCAGATGATCGGAAGAAATGCAAGAGGATATAATCAAGCTGTCTGGGAAGGGGCACGACAGGCAATTGCCATGCGAGGCTTAATCTGTAAATTTGAACAGAATGAAGTATTGAAAGAAAAATTATTGTTAACCGGTAATGCTTATCTGGTTGAATGTGCAAAGTCGGACAGTATCTGGGCGTGTGGAAGGACTTTACAGGATGACAGAAGATTATCTGTTGATACATGGAATGGTACGAACATTTTGGGTTTTGCATTGATGGAAGTCAGAGAATTTTTGAAATCCGAATAAGCAATAGAATATCCTTGTTGTATACTTCATATCAATAATAAAATTTTATATTTACTCGTTCTAAAATCGTATTGTTTGATATGGAACAAAAAGGGGATATTTGTTAAAATAATAGTAGTATATTATTAGTTTACAAAGGAGTTAATCAAAATGGCTAAAACAAAATCTACAAAAGTTTCACGTAGATCCATCAGTTCCGAAAAGGATCTTGATCCTGTTTTTCTGACACGCTTTGACAGGTATCTGCTGGGAAAGGGCACCGATTATAAAGTATATAAAAAGATGGGTGCACATCCGGCAGAATTAAACGGAAAAAAAGGCATGCATTTTGCGGTTTGGGCACCGCATGCTAAAGCGGTTTCCATCGTTTGTGACCGTAACAACTGGGATGTGAAGGCAAATTATATGCTTCCATTGGAAACCAGCGGAATCTATGAAGGATTTATTGAAGGAATGGGATTCGGGGAGTTATATAAATATGCCATTCTGACAAAGAATGATACGATTTTGTATAAGGCTGATCCATATGCATTCTCTGCAGAATATCGTCCGGGAACAGCTTCCAAAACAGCAGACATCGATAATTATAAATGGTCTGATGATAAGTGGATGACACAGCGTGCTAAAAAGGGTACATATGATCAGCCGATGGCAATCTATGAATGTCATCTTGCCTCCTGGTTCAAAGTGGATCGTCCTGAAAAAGACGGTGTATTAACATATGTTGAGGCTGCCAAAGAGTTATCTGAATACTGTGAATACATGGGATATACACATGTTGAATTAATGGGAATTGCAGAGCATCCGTTTGACGGATCATGGGGATATCAGGTAACCGGATACTATGCACCGACATCCAGATATGGCGATCCGAAAGATTTCATGTATTTTGTAGATACATTACATCAGCATGGCATCGGTGTGATTCTCGACTGGGTTCCGGCACATTTCCCGAAAGATGCGTTTGGCCTTGCTGATTTCGACGGGGAACCAACCTATGAAAGAGAAGGCATCATGGGAGAACATCCTGACTGGGGTACAAAGATCTTCGATTATGCCAAGAATGAAGTCAAGAATTTCTTAATCGGTAATGCATTGTATTGGTATGATGAGTATCATATCGATGGATTAAGAGTAGATGCGGTTGCAAGCATGCTGTATCTGAACTACGGCAGAAAAGACGGCGAATGGATTCCGAACAAATACGGAGATAACGGAAACCTGGATGCGATGGAATTCTTTAAGCATTTGAATTCCGTTATTCGCGGCAGAAAAGACGGAACAATCATTATCGCAGAAGAATCAACCGCATGGCCGAAAGTGACAGCTGCTCCGGAAGATGACGGTCTTGGATTTACATTTAAATGGAATATGGGCTGGATGCATGACTTCCTGGATTACATGAAGCTTGATCCTTTCTTCAGAAAGGATAACCACAACAAGATGACATTCGGCATGAGCTATGCAACAAGTGAAAAGTATATTCTTGTCTTAAGTCATGATGAGGTTGTTCACCTGAAGTGCTCCATGATCAACAAGATGCCGGGATATGAGGTAGATAAATTCAAGAACCTGAAGTGCGGGTACTTCTTCATGTTCGGTCATGCCGGCAAGAAACTGCTCTTTATGGGACAGGATTTTGCTCAGTTCCATGAATGGGATGAAAAGGTTGCATTGGATTGGGAATTGTGCGATCAGCCTTTGAACAAGGATATGCAGAACTTTGTCAGAGATCTTCTGCATACCTATAGAAAATATCCGGCAATGTATGAACTGGATGACTCCTATAGTGGATTTGAATGGATTAATGCGGATGATGCATCCAGAAGCATCTTCAGCTTTATTCGTAAGGATTCCACAGGCAAACAGAACCTGCTGTTTGTGGTAAACATGACACCGGTAGAACGTCCGGATTATATGGTCGGTGCACCTGTAAAGGGAAGATATACATTGATCTTTGATGAAAATGGAAAAGTTCCTTCTTCCTCTGAAAAGAAGACATTGTACACTTCACAAAAGGGAGAATGCGACAAGCAGCCATACCACATTTCTTATCCGTTACCTGGATACGGATGTGCAATCTTCCGTTTCAACTACACAACGGAAAAAAAGCCGCAGGCAAAAAAGCCACAAACAAAAAAGGCTAAAAAGTAATGTAAAGCTGTGACGGATGTCACAGCTTTTGTGTACAATAGAGAGGGGGGCATATGAAATATTTTTTCTTTGATATCGATGGTACATTAACAAATATTCATACAGGCCAGCTTGTACAAAGCGGCCTTGACACATTGCGGAAACTGGAAGAACAAGGTCATTTCGTAGCGATCGCTACAGGAAGAGCTTATTACAAGACAATCAATGCGGCAAAGGATGCTGGTATCCATAATTTCGTCGCCAATGGCGGAGCAGCGTTAGTGATCAATGACAAACTGGTCAAAAACAGTCCGCTGGACAGGGAAAAAGCATTAACCATTATTCATGAAGCAGATGAGCTTGGTTACGGTATTCTTGTGGCAACCAATGACAGCATCGATGTTGTGATGAGAGATCACCGGTTTTTAGAACAGTTCGGGGAAAGAAAAGAACCGACGAATTATATTTATCAGCCGGATCTGTGTTACGACGACCTAAAGGAAATCTATAAAATCTATATCTCCATTCCCGAAAACGAAGAGTACCGTTTAAAAAACCTGAATCTTCTCGGGCATGTCCGTATGGGATCGGATTATTTCTGGTATCAGCATGATGAAAAGGATCAGGGAATCCGTGATATGGTAGAGTATCTTCATGGAGATCTCAAGGATGTCGTGGTATTTGGAGACGGGGAAAATGATATGGTCATGTTCCGCAAGGAATGGACTTCCATTGCTATGGGTAACGGATATCCCAAGCTCCTGGAAATGGCAGATTATGTTACAGATGCATCAGAGGATGATGGTATCCGCAATGCCTGCATTCATTTCGGATGGATTAAAGAATAATACGATGTATTCTGGAAAACAGATGAAACAAATGGGGAGAGAGATCTTCCCTTTTGTTTTGTAAAAAGCATCCGGAATTCCGGATGCCTGTAACTTCATTTACAAGTCTGTTGTGCCTGTTTGAGCATTTCGATTCTTCGGCGTAACAGGGATGTCAGAAGATCGATTCTGCGATCGGTAATACCGGTCAGACGCTGGTATTTTCTTAAGCGCTCTTCATAGAGTGCTTCAATGCCATCCAATGCCGAGAAATCATATTGTTTCAGATTCAGGATCAGACGGACACAGATGTTATCGAGGATGTTGTCGGAATTAAACAGACGATAATGATAGAATTCATCAAAATTGGCAATATCATTGTCTTCCTTCAGACATCCTAAACCTGTACCTGTATCAAAAATCGGTGCTACCTTTAACCATCGCAATGTGTTTGCGTCACGAATGACACCGAGATTCTGATTGTGCCTGTCTGTATTCGTCATAATAAAGTCCAATACAAGAAGATCATCGAGCTTTTTTGCAGCATCAGTGATGCCTTGATCTGTCAGGGTTTTCTGATAGGGTGTCAGCCAGAATACATCTTTGTCAGGTCTTCCTAAACTCAATACTTCCTCCGCAGTAATCAGTTCTGTATCCAAATCGAGCATATTGTCACAAACACTGACCAACTGGTTTTCGTATACTTCTACATGGTACTGTACTGCATCGATACCCAGGCGGTTGGCAATCTCTGAAGCAATCCATTCATTGATGGGTTCCTGCTGGTAAATCGGTGTTCCGCCTTTGAGCAGGACATTGATACCGTTTCTTTGGAACCAGGCTTTTTTCTGATAACCGCACAATGTGTTGTTCGGGGTATGCAAGCCGGATTTGGGAGACTTGAAGCGGCTGGAGGCAAACATGGAGATGCCGAAGGAATCCTGGTCATAGGATCTTTCAAAGAAATTAAGATCTTCATAGCTGACCTGATCCTTTTCTTCGTGAATCCAGTAATGGTCACTGACCGAAAGGGCATATTCCTTATCCAGAAGATCTCGCTGATCACTGATATCGAGATGATCCAGAAGTACGTTCAGGCCAACCCTGTAGTCAGGGATGCCGCGCCAGCGGAACCAGTGATCCAAGCGCTTTAAAGATACACCGTTTTCACCTTTGCGCACACTGTATGGCAAATGATCATAAGAAAAAATCTGAACGATCTTTTCAAAACGGTGCTTTTCTTCATTGTATTCTCCCGATAATACCTTTACATCCTTATGCATCAATATGTAGAGTTTCGGTTTGTTAAAAAGGCGATTGATAAATTCCATATCAATATTCTAGCAAGGAATTCATTAAGATGCAAAATCATTTATGAATTGATATAATAACAAACTGGGAGAATAAAGATGATCGATAAACGATTGATGAAACTTTTGAAAGAAGGAAAGAAATACATATTTGCGAATGTATTCCTGCAATGGATTTGTCTTCTGTGCAATCTTCTGGCAATGTATGGTATTGCGATGGTTCTGAGTGGGCTGAAACTCGGAATATCTGGCGGATATTTGCCTTTGTTTGCATTTATGGTTTTTTCCGGGGCAATGGTAATCCGTTACTTCTGTATGCGGTTAAGCCATAAGATGGCATTTTTATCTTCCCGAGAGGTGAAGAAAACACTCCGCAAACAGATCTATGAAAAACTGCTCCGGCAAGGACCGGGTTACGCAGAAAATGTCAAGCAGGCGGAAATTCTGCAGACAGCTATTGAAGGTGTGGATCAGTTGGAAGTGTATTACGGATCCTATCTGCCGCAGTTTTTCTATGCGATGCTTGCACCGGTAACTTTGTTTTTGGTTCTCTTGTTTATTGATGTCAAGGCAGCCATTATCCTTCTTGTTTTCGTACCGTTAATTCCGGTATCGATTATCTTTGTACAAAGATGGGCGAAAAAAATGTTATCCAAATACTGGAATCAGTATACCGATATGGGTGATTCGTTTCTGGACAATCTGCGTGGATTAACTACATTAAAGGTGTATGAAGCTGATGAAAGACAGAATCTTAGGATGAATGAACAGGCGGAAGCTTTCCGCATAGCGACAATGCGTGTTCTGATCATGCAGCTTAACAGTATTTCCATTATGGATCTTGTTGCATATGCAGGTGCGGCTTTCGGCATTATTGCGGCAATCATAGATTTGAAAAACGGTACCGTATCCCTGTCCGGATGCATATTCATTCTTCTGATCTCAGTAGATTTCTTTTTGCCGATGAGACAGCTTGGAAGTTATTTTCATACGGCAATGAATGGCATGGCCGCTTCCGATAAGATATTTTCTTTCCTGGAAACACCGGAAAAGAAAAACGGAACCATTTCACAACTGCATCATAAATCCATACATGCCGATCATCTTTCCTTCTCCTATGGTGATCGTAAAGTTTTGGATGATCTTTGTTTCACCATTCCGGAACATGGTTTTGTCGGCATTGCCGGTGTCAGCGGATCGGGAAAATCCACACTTGCTTCCATCCTGACCATGCGTCATACCGCCTATGAAGGAACAGTACTTGCAGACGATATTGATTTGAGAAACATTCATCATGATACATGGTCTGAAACAGTGACGTATGTACAGACAGGTTCGTATCTGTTTAAGGGAACGGTTAAGGAAAATCTTCTGTATGCGGATGATACAGCGGATGATGAAAAAATGTGGGAAGTATTGGAAGAAGCAGCGGTTGCGGATGATCTTCGCGCAAGGGAAGGTTTGAATACCATGATTGAAGAACAGGCTTCCAACTTCTCCATGGGACAAAGACAAAGAATTGCGATCGCAAGAGCTCTGCTGAAAGACTCGGATATTTATATCTTTGATGAAGCAACATCGGGCATTGATATGGAAAGCGAGCAGATGATCTTAGAGACCATCGGCAGGTTAAAGGGAAAGAAAACCATTATTTTCATTTCTCATCGTCTCGCAAATCTTAAAAAGACCGATTTCATCCTTGTTTTAGAAAATGGAAGAATTGCAGAACAGGGAACGCATGCGGATCTGTTAAAGAATAACGGCGTTTATGCGAGTATGTACAATCAGCAGATCGCTTTGGAAAACTATGGAAAGGAGGCAGATGATGAAACGCTCACCAATGAAAGTGATGTTTAAACTCAGTAAGCTTGTTCTGCCTCTATGGAAATATATGCTGTTATCTGTTGCTGCAGGTATAATCGGACATCTTTGCATTACCTTTATGATGATCTTTGGCGCATATGCCATACTGCATGCCATTGGATATGCAGCACCTTTATCCTTGACTGTTCTATGCATCTGCATGGTCATGTTTGCTTTGATCAGAGCGTTTTTACGATATGGAGAACAGGCTTGTAATCACTATATCGCATTCAGGCTGCTGGCTTTGATACGTGATCATGTCTTTCGGAAGCTAAGAAGGCTTGCTCCGGCAAAACTTGACGCAAAAGACAGCGGTGATCTGGTTTCGATGATCACTTCTGATATAGAGCTTCTTGAAGTGTTTTATGCTCATACGATTTCTCCAGTATTGATCGCATTGCTCTATACCGTAATCATGACTGTCTTTATCGGCAGACAAAATCTGCTTCTCGGTTTACTTGCATTGTTTATCTGGATTGCAATCGGTGCCGGTATTCCTTTGATCAGCGCATTGACGGATAATGGTGCCGGAGAAGGTGTCAGAAGAACCGCAGCACTGTTAAGCTCTGTGCTTCTGGATAATATGAGCGGATTATCCGAAATCATTCAGTTTGGTGCAGGCCAAAAAAGAATGCGGGTTATGGATGATATGACAGATGAACTGCTCTTGCATCAGGAAAAGGAAAAAGGCAGAAACGGCAATAATGCAGCCTTAACCGGTGTATTCATCTATATTGCAGATATTCTGATGATTGCAGCGTGCCTTGCATTGTATTCCAACGGTACAATTCAGTTTACTGAAGCGCTTGTTGTTATCATTGCTATGATGTTTTCCTATGGACCGGTCAATGCCTTGGCGGCTCTTGGGACAGGTTTACAGAATACCATTGCTTCCGGTAACCGTGTATTGGATATACTGGAAGAAGAACCATTAATCAAAGATGTGACAGGAAAAAAGGGAATACAGTTAGAAAATGTCAAAGTGGAACATGTCACGTTCGGTTATGATGAACAGGATATTCTGCATGATCTTTCCATGTCATTTGACAAGGAGGAAATTATCGGCATTGTCGGTAAATCCGGATCCGGAAAATCCACATTGTTAAAACTGCTGATGCGCTTCTATGAAGTAAATCTGGGCAAGATTCTGATCAGTGACAGAGATATCAACGAGATTAATACATCAGATCTCAGAAAAATGGAAGGGTATATGAAACAGGAATCCTATCTCTTCCATGATACGATTCTGAATAATCTGCTAATCGCAAAGGATGATGCCTCATTGGAAGAAGTGGAAGAAGCATGCAGAAAGGCATCGGTACATGATTTCATCATGACGCTTGAAAAAGGATATGATACGGTTGTGGATGACAGTTCTGTTTCCTCCGGAGAAAAGCAGAGGCTTGCATTAGCCAGGATCTTTCTGCATGGGGGAGATTTCATCCTGCTGGATGAGCCTGCCAGCAATCTGGACAGCCTGAATGAAGGCATGATACTGAAATCATTAAAAGAAGAAGCTAAAGGAAAAACACTGATACTTGTTTCCCATCGTGCATCCACTATGCGTATAGCCGACAAAATCTATGAAATGGACAAGGGAGTCATTTCATGAAAGAACTGTTAACACTGTACCTGATGATTGTGAATGTCCTTGTCTTTTTGATGTATGGCATGGACAAGAGAAAGGCAAAAAAGAAGAAATGGAGAATTCCCGAATCCTCATTGATCTTTTCTGCATTTCTCGGTGGTGCATTCGGTGCATTGATCGGCATGCATCTGTTTCATCATAAGACAAGGCATATGCAGTTTCGAGTGATGGTTCCGATATCTGTGATTTTGTGGGTCGGCATTATTGTTTATGCCTTTTGGTTTTGTTGAAGGAGGAGGTATGAGAGATATTGCTTGTTTCGGCAGCTGTTGTATTGATTATTATATGAATCTGGATGGAGGAACACCGTTTGTCGGAGGCGGTCCTTTGAATATGGCAGTGCATATGATCCATCTTGGTGTTGATGCATCCTATATCGGATGCATCGGTACCGATGACTTTGGAAAACTGGTAGTACAGAAACTTCGCCAAAAAAATATTGATATCCAGCATCTGCATGCAGTAGCAGGAAAGACGGCTAAATGCGAGGTGGAGCTTCATGAAAATGAGAGGATTCTCGGAGATTATGAAGAAGGGGTAATGCAGGATTTTCATCTTTCAGAAGATGATATCACTTTTATCCGAAACCATAAAATTGCGGTTACGGACTTATGGGGCAACCAGACAATGTTTTTGAAACGGTTGAAACATGACGACATTTTGTTAGCCTTTGATGCAGCTGACCGTCCGGATGATCCCGTTTCCCTAGAGGCCTTGCCATATACGGATATCTTCTTTTTTTCAAATGATGGGAGTGAAAGCGAAACACGCAGAAAGTTGGAAGAAATCTATGAAAAGGGTCCTATGATCGTGGTTGCCATGCGGGGAGAACAAGGATCTGTTGTTCTTGATCAGGATGGTTTTCATACATTTGGTATCGTCGAAAACAATGATGTGATCGATTCCATGGGAGCAGGAGACAGCTATATAGCCGGATTTCTCAGTGGCTTGATGCATGGTAAAACAATAGAAGAATGTATGTATATCGGGGCCAAAGAAGCTTCCGATACATTAAGCTATCATGGCGCATTTCAATAAGGAGGCATGTGATGAACATGAAAGAACCGGAAAAGCTCAGAAACTTCAATAAAGACAAATCCATAAAAAGCGTCAATGGCGCTCTCGCATTACGAAAACAGATTGAAAATATCCTTGACCTTTATTGGGATAAAGGTGCTGTCGATGGGTATTATTTTATCGGTATCGGGGGTACGTATGCCTCCTGCATGCAGGCAGAAGTCTATATGCGTGGAAAATCCGCATTACCGGTATATGCACAAAATGCAGCTGAATTTTTAACCACCGGCAATAAAAGATTCACCAAAGATTCTCTTGTCATTCTTTCTTCCGAATCGGGTACAACCGCAGAAATGGTTTCCCTGGTGAAACGGGTGCATGAGATCGGTGCGAAAGTCATCGGATTTATCGATACCCCGGGCAGTGTGTTAACTGAGATGGTAGATCATCTGATTTGTTATCCGAAAAATGAGCAGCTGAAGTTCTTCATGGTATGCAATTACCTGATGTTTAAGAACAATGAATTTGCACAATATGAAGAATATAACCGGAATATGGAAGACTTTCTTGCCTTAGCACTTGCAGATGTGGAAATCCAGGCGGATGAATGGGCCAGGGGATATGCAAAGGAAACTGTTGCATTTTTGGATAAGCATCCGGATATGCCGCATTATTTTATCGGCTCAGGAAACCAGTATGGTGCCACCTATTCGTATGGTATGTGCTATTGGGCGGAACAGCTTTGGATCAAAACCGTTTCCATCTCCTGTCAGGAGTTTTTCCATGGCATGCAGGAAATCATTACTAAGGAAGTGCCCGTAACACTGTTTCTCGGTGAGGATGAACAACGGCCTCTTGCCGAAAGGGTTGCACGATTTTTGCCGAAAGTTTGTGCCAATTATGTCTTCATTGATACAAAGGATTTTCCGTTACATGGCATCAAAGAAGAATACAGAGGCACAATCAGCCATCTTGTCATGCATGGCGTAAACAACAGGGTGGATGCCTATATGGAATACTACATGTGCCATCCGATGAGCATCCGCAGATATTACCGACAGTTTGAATACTAAAAAAACCAGCAGATTCTGCTGGTTTATAAATATTTGCAGTCGGATATCTTTCGTTTCACACCGTTCAAAATGACATATCCCTGCTGCGGTTCCTCGTGAACAATATACCGTGGTTGTCTTTCAGGAACAGTTCCGTGGTTATGCCCGTATTTTGTTTCACAAGTCAGATCTTCAACTTTCGGAACAATATGTCCATCGCTGGATCTGGTTATCCTTTGCGCCGGTTTGTATTTGGAAATGATTGTTGATACAACGGATATGGCAATCAAAAGCCATATGAGTACAAACATAAAATCAATCATTTTCTTTTACGCTCTCTGTAATGCCTTTCGCTAATGCTGCAATTCCCTGAATCTCGGAAGGGATAATGATCTTTGTGGCCTGTCCGTTAGCGGCTGCCTGGAATGCTTCAAGGCTCTTTAAACGAATGACAGATTCATCTGCACCTGCTTCTTTTATAGCTCTTAAGCCGTCAGCAGTAGCTTCATGAATTGCACGGATCGCTGCTGCTTTACCTTCAGCTTCCTTGATCTCTTTTTCTTTTTCCGCTTCTGCAGCAAGGATTGTTGCACGCTTCTGCGCTTCTGCTTCAAGTACTGCAGATTCCTTTTTACCTTCGGCTGTCAAAATCATTGCCTGTTTTTCACCTTCGGCAGTCAGAATGGCTGCACGTTTTTCACGCTCTGCTTTCATCTGTTTTTCCATGGATTAACGAATGGCTGCCGGCGGCTGAATGTTCTTAAGCTCGACTCTGGTTACCTTGATTCCCCATGGATCGGTAGCGTAGTCGATTGTCTGCAGCATCTGGGAGTTGATCTGTTCTCTTGATGTCAGTGTAGCATCAAGCTCCATGTCACCGATGATGTTTCTAAGAGTTGTTGCGGTAAGATTTTCCATCGCCATGATCGGATTCTCCACACCATATGCATAAAGGCGTGGATCAGTAATCTTGAAGTAGACAACACTGTCAATCTGCATTGTGACATTGTCCTTTGTGATGACAGGCTGCGGTGCAAAGTCAGCTACCTGTTCCTTTAATAATGCTTTTCTGGCAATACGGTCCATGAAGGGCACCTTAAAGTGAATGCCGGCATTCCATGTGGTTTTGTATTTCCCGAATCTTTCAATGACATATGCGCTTTCCTGCGGTACTACGCTTGCACACATGAATACCAGTGTGAGTATTACGATAAGAATAATTACCCATTTGATGATGTTTAAAATAATCGGCATAATCTATAACCTCCTATGTTCTTATGATACTACTTTTCTTTCAGAATATCAGGTATATATTTCCCGTTTTTGTTATGTTGTTTCACACATTCTGTTAACAGATACTCGATCTGGCCGTTGACAGATCTGAAGTCCGCCTCTGCCCATTTTGCCAATTCATCATATAGTTCATCGCCCAGACGTAATGGAATCTGTTTTTTCTTTCCGGCCATTAATACAGGGTTCCGCTATTGACAACAGGCTGGGCATCATGGTTGCCACATAGCACGACCAGCAGGTTGGAAACCATTGCTGCTTTTCTTTCATCATCGAGTTCAACAGTATTGTTTTCCTGTAATCTTTCGAGTGCCATTTCCACCATGCCGACAGCACCGTCAACGATCATCTTTCTTGCATCGATGATCGCGGAAGCCTGTTGTCTCTGTAACATGACTGCAGCGATTTCAGGTGCATAAGCAAGGTAAGTGATTCTTGCTTCGATGATTTCAATACCGGCATTTTCCACACGGTTCTGGATTTCATTCTTGATTCTTTCGGCAACAATTGTGGAGGAACCGCGCAGGCTTCCGTCATCTGCTTTTCCATCTCCTGTTGTATCCACATTGGAGGCGACATCATACGGATAGATTCTGACGATGTCACGCAATGCGGTATCGCACATCAGGGAAAGATATTCTTTATAGTTATCAACATTGAATACGGCTTTGGCAGTATCGACAACACGCCATGTAACTGCAATACCGATTTCTACCGGATTACCGAGAACATCATTGATTTTCTGTTTGGCATTGTTGAGAGTCATTACTTTCAAAGAAATCTTTTTGTTTGAAGTTTCAATTGTTGCATTGGTTCCGCCGGAAGTGAACGCCGTCAGCAATGTATTCTGTGTTTTAACATCACCGCTTTGAGAAAGCTGTGTTTTGGCAGCAGGGTTCAAAGATACGCTGAACGGATTGACGAAGTAGAATCCTTCTCCTTTGAGTGTTCCGGTATACTCTCCGAACAATGTCAGTACAAGAGCTTCTTGCGGCTTCAGGACCTTTAAGCCAAGAAAGCCAATCCAGCCCAAACAAAGATAGGCGATACAGATGACCAAGAGAATGCCAAGGCCTGCAGCTGCAGAAAATACTGCGCCGACTGCAGCCAGGATGTAAAGAGAAATAAGAATCAGCAATACGGCCATGCCGTTTTCACGATTTTTTAATACTTTTTCTGTCATATTCGATACTCCTTTCAATATGATATCAATATGATATCACCACGTATTATTAATTTCAATAGCATGTTAGTTGAAATATACCCCCTAGGGGTATAGAATAGTTGCGAGAGGTGATTATGGAGTGCTGTGAAAGACATAAAAAACGTACGGAAGAAGAAAAAAAGAATCTTTTGGCAAGATTGAAAAAAGCGGAGGGACAGATCCGCGGCATACAGAAGATGGTAGATAATGATATCTATTGTCCGGATATCCTGATACAGGTTTCCGCTGTTACTTCTGCATTGAATGCCTTTAACAAAGAACTTTTGGGATGTCATATCCGCTCTTGTGTTGTAGAGGATATCAAAGATGGTAAGGAAGATACCATTGATGAACTTGTCAATGTTTTACAGAAGCTGATGAAATAGAGGTATATATGGAACAATATATTGTTACGGGAATGAGTTGTGCTGCCTGTCAGGCAAGAGTAGAGAAAGCGGTAAATGGCGTACAGGGAGTTACTTCCTGCAGTGTCAGTCTTTTGACAAACTCAATGGGTGTCGAAGGCAGTGCTTCCAGCAAAGACATTATCCAGGCGGTGGAAAATGCAGGTTACGGTGCATCCCTGAAAGGGGCCCAAATAAACCGACAGTCCGCTTCCGAGCGCATGGCTGCTGAAGAAGATGCCTTAATTGACAGGGAAACACCGAAATTAAAGAGAAGATTATCTTTATCCGTGATTTTCCTTTGTCTTTTGATGTATGTCTCCATGGGGCATAATATGGCCGGATTTCCGGTTCCTTCGTTTCTGGAGCATAACCATTTAGGCTTGGCACTTGTGCAGATGTGCCTTGCGATCATTGTCATGATGATTAACGGGAAGTTTTTTACAAGCGGATATAAAGCTTTATGGATGCGTTCACCGAATATGGACACATTGGTAGCGTTAGGATCCACGGCCTCCTTTGGATGGAGCCTGTATGTACTGTTTGAAATGACATGCATGATCACAAACGGTTCTGCCAATATGGACTTGATGCCGTTATACCATAATGAGTTGTATTTTGAGTCTGCGGCAATGATCCCCTGTCTCATCACGATTGGTAAAATGCTTGAGGCAAAATCCAAGGGAAGAACAACCGATGCATTGAAGAGCTTAATGAAACTGGCTCCCAAAACAGCTGTCATACTCAAAGAGGGAATGGAAACGGAAGTCGGCATTGATGAAGTATCGATCGGAGACATTTTCATTGTAAAAGCAGGGGAAAATATTCCTGTAGACGGCATCGTTGTAGAAGGTAATGGTGCAGTTAACGAATCTGCTTTGACCGGTGAATCCATACCGGTGGATAAAACCGTAGGTGATAAAGTCAGCGCTGCGACGACAAACCAGTCAGGATATCTGAAATGCCAAGCGACAAGGGTTGGGGAGGATACGACGCTATCCCAGATCATTCACATGGTTTCAGATGCCGCTGCAACAAAAGCGCCGATTGCCCGTATAGCTGATACAGTTTCCGGATATTTCGTACCGTTTGTGATTGCGGTAGCTTTATTGACTACATGCGGATGGCTGATTGCCGGTCAGACAATGAGCTTTGCCTTAGCCAGAGGAATCAGTGTGCTTGTTATTTCGTGCCCTTGTGCTCTTGGTCTTGCGACACCTGTTGCAATCATGGTCGGCAACGGACTTGGTGCAAAAAACGGCATTCTCTTTAAAACTTCGGAAGCACTTGAAAATGCCGGTAAAGTACAGATTGTAGCTCTTGATAAAACCGGAACCATCACAAGCGGAGAACCTGTCGTGACCGATATTTACCCCTTGGAAGAAGAAGAGAATGATTTCCTGAAACTTGCCTACAGCCTGGAAATCAAATCTGAGCATCCACTTGCGAAAGCAATTGTCAAAGAAGCGGAAAAAAGAAATATCACTGCATATGATACAGAAGCATTTCAGGTAGTAGCCGGTAACGGACTGCAGGCTGTAATGCAAAATAAGACAGTATTTGGCGGAAACAAAAGCTTTATTTCTTCTTTTGCCTCTATACCGGACAGTGTCCTGCAGCAGGCACAGAAATATGCAGAAGAGGGTAAAACACCATTGTTCTTTGCCAAAGGAAAAGAGTTACAGGGTATTATCGCTGTTGCAGATACGATTAAAGAGGATTCCAACCGGGCAATTCAGGAATTACAGAATATGGGTATCCATGTTGTGATGCTGACGGGTGATAATGAGAAGACTGCCAATGCCATCGGCAAACAGGCCGGTGTGGATGAAGTCATTGCCGGTGTATTACCGGATGGTAAGGAAGCTGTCATCAAACAGTTGCAGAAGCAAGGCAAGACAGCCATGGTTGGGGACGGCATCAATGATGCACCTGCATTGACCAGGGCGGATACCGGCATCGCTATCGGAGCCGGTACGGATGTTGCGATTGACTCGGCAGATATTGTACTTATGAACAGTAAATTATCAGATGTTTCCGCTGCCATCCGCTTAAGCAGAAAAACATTGCGCAACATTCATGAAAACCTGTTTTGGGCATTTTTCTACAACCTGATCTGCATTCCGCTTGCTGCAGGATTATTCAAATGGAAGATGAATCCGATGGTCGGTGCAGCGGCAATGAGCCTGTCCAGTTTTACCGTCTGCATGAATGCCTTGCGGCTGAATCTATTTCATATTCATGATGCATCCAAAGATAAAAAGATCAATTTTGTACAAAAAGAAAATGTCAATAAAGAAACCGAAAAACAAATCATACATGTAGAAGGCATGATGTGCGAACATTGCGAATCGGTTGTACAAAAGGCATTGGAGAGTATTGCAGGTGTACAATCCGCAAAGGCAGATCATACGACGGGCATTGTGGAAATGACAGTCACCAAAACCATTCCGATGGAAACCGTTGATACAGCAGTAAGCAAAGCCGGCTATCGAATGAAAAAGGAAGAAGAGAAGAAAATCGCTTTCCAGAAAACATTTAAAGTAGAAGGCATGATGTGCGAGCATTGCGAAGCAACTGTCAAAAAAGCGTTGGAGGAGCTGGATGGAGTCGTAGAAGCTTCTGCGAATCATCATAACAATGAGGTTCGTGTGTCTTTTTCCAAAGATGCAAATGAAGAGGAAATCAGACAGGCAATTGAAAATAAAGGATATACATTCAAAGGAGAACAGAGATGAAACAGATTACAATCGGAATTGACGGCATGATGTGCAGTATGTGTGAATCACATATCAACGATGCGATTCGCCAAAATTTCACGGTAAAAAAGGTCAGTGCAGACCGAAAGAAGAAACAAGCGGTTATCGTTACGGAACAGGATATTACGGAGGACCAATTGCATCATGTCATTGATCCTACCGGTTATACAATGACATCTTATACGGTCGAGCCGTATAAGAAGAAGGGATTATTCGGCTTCTAAATGATCAGCATAAAAAACGAAAGCATTTCAGCTGATGAATATATCGATTTTTTGAAAAGAACAGATCTTGGAAAACAATATCCAAAGGAAAGATTTTCGGAAAGAATCGCGAAACTTGTTAAGAATACACAGATCAGCCTTGTTGCAAGAAATGAAGACAATATAATCGTCGGTGTCTTGTTTGGCTTGACGGATTTTGCATACTGGTTGTTTGTGACCGATCTTGGTGTAGACAGGGATTATGAAAAACAGGGAATCGGAACAAAGCTTTTCAAGGAAGCACATAAACTTGCCGGTGATCAAAAGGATATTGCTGTTTATCTTTGTGCCAATCATAAAGCTTTGCCGTTTTATGAAAAAATGGGTATGAAAAAAGCGGATGATGTCATGGCATTGAATCATGTGGAATGGACTTCATTTCAAGTAGAGTAAGTTTTATGATCGATATCACAATGCTCAGCCGGATCTATTTCATCCGCAGGCTGAATGAATCCTTTGTGGATGACATTTATGAATTATGCAAAGGCAATCCTCAATTCTATCAATACAGTGAAGCACCATTGCGCAAGGAGCAGATTCTGTCGGATTTATATTTGACTCCGCCCGGTATCGGTTTGGAGGATAAATACTTTCTGGGTTTTTATCGAAATGATGTCCTTGTTGCGGTAATGGATTTAGTGGATGGTTATCCTGAAAAAGACATCTGTTTCATCGGTTTCTTTATGATGAACAGGAATTTTCAGGGAAAGCATTCCGGCAGCGCAATCATCCATGAAGTTTGTGATGCTCTGCAAAAAAGAGGAAAAGATGCAGTTCGCTTATGTATCGATAAAGGTAATCCCCAATCGACGCACTTCTGGACAAAAAACGGTTTTACAATCCTCAAGGAGATAGACCGCAAGGGGCATCCGGTTTTTCTTGCGGAAAAGAAGTTGTAAAGTAATGCAAAGGCATTTTCCATATGTGAAGGAAGATGCCTTTTATGATGCTTTTCAGAAGTATTTGTACTAAAATAGATTTATTAAGAATTTTGAATCATTGATAAGGGGAAATGTATGGATAAGAAAAGCAGAGGAAGAGGATTGATTCTCGTCCTGTTGGCAATGGTTGTTGTCCTGGATGGTTTTCTGGCATGGAAATGGCTTTCCATGAAAAATGACAATGGAGAATCGTTAGAGGAAATGCAAACAGCACAGAATTCCGTTAGTGAAACAGAACCGGAAGAGATACTGATGCAGGAAGAAATACCGGAAGAGGAAGTGTATACCGCATCTTTGTTTGCAACAGGTGATGCATTAATCCATGGCTCAATCTGGATGGATGCACAGACTTCTGACGGATATGATTTTTCCAACCAACTGGAAAGAATCGGGGCAATGGCTGAGCCATATGATCTTGAATATTACAACCAGGAAACGATTATCGGCGGGGATGATCGGGGACCTCATGGGTATCCGACATTTAATACACCGAGTGCCTTTGGCGATCAAATGGTGGAATATGGATTCAACCTGGTTTCCAATGCCAACAACCATTGTCTGGATCAAGGGACTTCAGGCATTCAGAATTCTCATGACTACTGGCAAAGCAAGGGGGTTGTGACTTCCGGTACTTTTGTCAGTGAAGAGGATCAGCAGTCCTTGAACATTCATGAGATCAACGGCATTACATATGCATTCTTTTCTTGGACCTATGGCATGAACGGGTTAACTGCACCTGCTGACAGGCCCTGGATGGTCAACTGTTATGAAGGAAGAGAAGATGAACTGATTGATCAGGTTGCCAAAGCAGATCAGGAAGCAGATGTTGTGATTGTGGCAATGCATTGGGGAACGGAGTATTCCATGTCAGTCAACCAGCAGCAAAGGGATCTTTCAATGCGACTTTCCGAAGCCGGTTGTGATATCATCATCGGCAACCATCCGCATGTGATTCAGCCAATGGAATGGATCAACAACCATAAGACGATCTGCTTCTATGCGATGGGCAATATGATCTGCGCACAATGGGGTGAAGAGAACAGAGTTACTGTTGTGGCAGGAATGGACATTGTAAAAAGAGTACAGGGAGATCAAGTGACGGTTACCGTGGAAAATGTCAGGGCGGATCTTTTATGGACTTATTATGTCAAAGTCAATGATTCTCTTGTGAATCATGTTAAAGTATATCCGTTTAATGAACTGACAGATGATCTTCTTCCGAATCATGAGGCAGTCTATCAGAAATATCTTGAAGTTCTGCAGAGTCTCGATGATTCGATTCCGATCGGTGGTGTATAAGGAGATATTTATGGAAATCAACGCTAAAGTGTATGAAGCAATTCTTGATGCTTATCCATATGAGATTGTTTTTGTTGACCGCAATCACACTGTACAATACATGAATAAAACCGCAAGGAAGAGATATGGCGAAAGGGTCATTCTCCATGGCAGCCTGTTTAACTGCCATAATGAAAATGCCAAAGTCAAAATTGAGGAATTTCTGAAAAGAGCGGATCAGGGAGAGGACGAGATGTTTGAAACCTATAACCGCAAAACAGGTGAAAGGGAATTTTTTGTGCCTGTCAGAGACGAAAATGGATTTGTGATCGGGTATTTTGAAAGGCATGAAGTTCCCTGGAACAAGGAAGAGGCAAAAGTGCCTGTCGGGGATTACTGGCTGAGAAGGGAACCCGGTTATGAATAAGATTGCATTTCTGTCATTTGACTGGAATTATCAGATTATTTCAGGCTACTACAAGGGAATGGTAAAGTATCTGCAAAGCCATGATGATATGCGTTTGTTCATTTTCAACGGCTTTGGAAAATACGGCAATTATGAACCGGAAGACGGATCTTTTGAAGTGTTTACGCTTTGTCATCTGCAGGAATACGATGGCATCATCTTGCAGGGAAACCGTTCCTGGCCTGTCAGGTTGAGACAGAATATTGTTGATGCAGCAAAGAAACTGCATAAACCGGTCATCTCATTGAACTACGAATTGGATGGGGCATATTATGTCGGTACAAACAATTATGATGCAATGAAGGGATTGGTTGAAAGGGTACTTTCGGAAAACAGATTCAAGGATCCTGTTTTTATCAACGGTCTGATGACTTCCGTTGAAGCCCAAGACAGAAAACAGGCTTTTCTTGATGCCTGCAAAGCACATGGCTATATGAATCCTGCGATATATCAAGGCAATTGGCAGATGGAGGAAGGCATGCGCATCGGGCAACAGATGATTGACGAAAATCATATTCCGGATATGATTTTCTGTTGCAATGATGATCTTGCGGCTGGTGTTATAGAAACATTCAGGGAAAACAATATTCATGTACCGCAGGATGTATGTATCAGCGGTTTCGATAACCGTGATATCAGCATGCGTACAAATCCACGCATCACAACAATTGACCGTGACTATGAAAATATCGGATATACCGCTCTGAAAACGATGAGAAGTATTTTGAAGGGCGAAGAAGTTGAAAATCAGATATTCAGCGATGTCAGATATATTCTTTCTGAAAGCTGTGGCTTTATCAATGACAGCGAGACAAAAGAAATGTGGACAAGTATTTACTACCACATGGATACTGCATTGAAAGATTTTTATGAAATGCTGACAAAATTCCAGCCGGAAGTTTTAAATGCCGACAGTATCAGTGAGATTCTGCATGTATGCGAGACATATTTTCCATCCATCGGTTGTCCGGATGTATACCTGAATATCAATGATGATTATCTGGAATATGAGGTTTCTGCCAACGTGACGCATTACAGCAATCGCAGCAATCTGATGGCGCATTTCGGTAAACCTTTAGGCTTTTCCTATGATTACAAACACTTTTATAAAAAGTTTGATACGAAACATCTATTGCCTGAAATGGTTGAAATGGATCAATCGCTGTATATGATTTATCCGTTAAGGCAGAATACGATCTGTATCGGATACATGATTACGGAAGGGCTTTCGCCATCTTTGGAATACGGGTTTCTAAATATTATTCTGACATTGATCTCCAGTGCAATTGAAAGTGCCAGAAAAAAGGAAATCCTGCAAAGAGTAAACTCCAGACTGGATGATTTATATGTCCATGATCATCTGACCGGACTATTTAACCGTTTCGGTTTGAACCGTTTCGGACAGATTGCCTATGAACATCTTTTGAGAGACTTTAAAGAAGCATATTTCATTTTTGTGGATGTGGATGACATGAAACAGATCAATGATGCATATGGTCATGAAATAGGTGATCTTGCACTTCAGGATACTGCCAACATCATCCACCGGGCAACTTCCAATGAGAATGCTTTTGCGATGCGCTATGGCGGGGATGAGTTTCTTTTGATTGCCAGAAAAAACCTGATCCCGAAACTGCAGGAGGAGATGGACAGCCTGGTAAAAAACATCAAAAGACCATATGTGCTCAGCCTGAGCATGGGAGCATGCAAAATCCTGGAGAGTGATCATTATTCCATCAAACAATGTATTGAAAAGGCGGATGAAAAGATGTACGCCATCAAAAAAGAAAAGAAAATCAGAGTTGAGAATGATTGATAAATATTTCACAATGTATTATAATTAGTGTGTTCTAACAGAAAGCTAACTATATAGAAATCAACCCCTAAATTTAAAAAATCAAGAAATTACAGACGAAGGCTGATACCAAATATAGTTAGTGTTAAA
>CACXCB010000333.1 GCA_902766005.1 uncultured Erysipelotrichaceae bacterium
TCTAACGCTCCTACGGCGCAGCATGTTATAAAGTATTTAGCAAATTTTAAATAATATCTGCTCGTAGGAAATGCCTTGCTAAATCCTATCCTGTGAACCACCAAAGGATCATACCAAACAAAAGTCAGCCAATCGGATACAAGAGTGCCAGCTAAAACGCCAACAATTCCAAATGGTTTTACTAAAGCAATCGACACGACCAAGTTAATAATCATAGCAAAAAGAGGACGCATCCAACCCTGCTTAAAGAGCCCATAAGCAGTTCTATATTTTGCCATAGCATACTTAAATGATGATGTAAACAACTCAAGTCCCATTAGTAGTGCAAAGGGCTGTGGAATAACCCAATCATTACCTATCCAGGTTTCTATAAACTCATTAGAAACTGCAAAAATCCCAACGAAAACTGTGCCTCCAAGTATAGCAGCTATCAACGTTGTTGACTCAAATACACTATATTCTTTCTTAACATCGTGAGTTGTGTGTAGATTACCTATGCTGTGTCCGACCGAATTATATACTTTGTTGAGTAGTGAAGTAATAGTGGTATAGAAAATATAGTAGTTAGAATATAGTGCTACAGATTCCAAGCCTATAAACGCCGATAAGACAATATTATCAGTTGACTTGACTACGACATTATTAATCTTATAAATAAATAAAGCTCCACAATCTTTAAATATCCCTTTAGATTCTGTTTTATCAAGTCTATCGGATATTGGTTCATTGATATATGGGTACAGTTTATCTGCAAGTTTGGCAATAATCAAATTCTGTGTGATGGTTTTGACGATAGTCACCACAACATAAAGGACAAAATTCCGGAAAAGAACTAGGGTTATGATTTGTACAATGCCGGCTAAAATTGTAAATATATATCCAATGATATTTATATAGTATTCTTTTTGATTTGCTTTAATTAGGGCGCTTTTATATGCAAAGAAGAAGTATGAAGCAACGGAATCAAACAAATAAAGAATGAATATAAAAGCAGCATTCAAATTTAAGGTTTGAAGTTTATCATAGTCATTGATGAGGTTCGGTAAAAAAGGTACTAATGCAACGCCTATAATAGCAATTATCAAGCCAATAAACCTGTATACCGTCTTATAGAAGTTCATTAAGACAGCTATTCTATGCTTATCATTAACAGCAATCGGTTCATATAACTTAAATACGATTGCACTTCCAATACCCATTTCCGCTAAGGATAGCATAGATAATATATTTTGAAAAAGGCCTCCGATGCCTAAGTAGGCCTTGCCCAAAGTATGTATAAACACAGTACGAACAACAAATTGCATGACTATTGTAATTAATTGTCCGCCTATGCTACTTGAAAAATTATAAATAGTATTTCTGATCCTTGATTCTTTTGCCATAGAAATACTTTCCTCCAGGTTCTAAATCAATGGGGTACGAATAGCACCATATGTTTAACTAGCATGGTCCTTGTTGAGGAGATTTTCTACTCCTTTAATTGCTATCGCACCAAATTCATCCGATCTTAAAGCGTTTAGTATCTTTAATAATTGCTGTTTAGTGAAGCGGCTTTTCAGATACATTCTATAATACTTGGGCATAATTCTTTTTATAATCTTATCTATTAGATTCTTTCCGCGAAATGCTTCTAAATAAGGGATGATTCTATCGTCAGCAAATGATGAGAACTCTTTTTCCATGCTATCACCCCTTTGAACTCTCTCCGAGCGCTCAAGAAACATGGTAAAATCTTGCTCATTATCATAGGACGTTCCTACCTGGTTTCTCTTCACCATATGTTTATATATTTTAAGCCCTTCTTTTGTGATATTAACTTCAAGAAAAAGGCCAAATAGATTCCATTGATTAGGTTTTGGACGGAAGTTTAAGCAAAAATTTCCTTGTCCGTAAAGAAGATACGCTCCATTATAGATTTCCTCTTCACCGATACAATGAGTATGTTGCGCCAAAACAACATCTGCTCCAGAATCAGCCATTCTGTGGAAGCGTTTGCGTATTTCGTCTGTTGGAAATAGGAAGTGTTCTATCCCACCATGATACAGAACAATAACATAGGAGCATTCCTTTTTGAGATCCAGTATCTCTTTACAAACTCTATATTCATCATACAGATTTGCTCCAGCTGTAATTTCATCTGGAATATTAAATACTGTCTCTGAAACACCATAAAACCCAATCTTTATGCCATCAACCTCTGCAATTACATAGCTGTTGATAGAATGTATATTTCTTCCAGCGCCAAATGAAGAGATATTTAAGCGTTCCAAAGCCATCAGGGTTTGAGCGAAACCCTCAGTGCCATAATCCGACGAGTGATTATTTGCAAGTGAAACCGAATCTATTCCCAATTCTGCTATTCCAACAATTGTTTCCACCGGAGCTCTAAGGTTTGGACCGTCTTTTGAA
>CACXCB010000334.1 GCA_902766005.1 uncultured Erysipelotrichaceae bacterium
GCCCCAGCGGCCGACATAGTCGAAAGGCAAAGCAGGCACGCTGCCGGGCAGCCAGCCCTCTTAAGTTCCGTTTGGAACTTTTTTTTATAGGTGAAATATGGATATGATGACTTTTATTTCTCAAAATGAAGATGAAACAATTCAGTTTGGAAAAAAAATTGCTGATTTACTCACTGAAGGTATGGTAATTCTTTTAGAAGGTGATCTTGGTGTCGGAAAAACAACATTGACAAAAGGTTTGGCATTAGGGCTTGGCATTAAGAAAAATATTACAAGTCCTACATTTACCATCATGAAAGTTTATCATGGTAAACATACTCTTTATCATATTGATGCGTATCGTTTGGAAGGTGTTGATCAAGATCTTGGATTTGAGGATTATATCTATGATGATGGAATTACTGTTATTGAATGGCCAGAATATTTTGATATGTCTTTGATTCGGGAGTATTTGAAAATCAATATTTCTTATATGGATGAGGGAAAAAGAAAACTTGTCCTTCAGGCTGCCGGAAAAGATTATGAAAACATATTGGAGGAATTATCATGTTGACATTATGTCTTGATACCAGTCATATTTTTTTGACTGTTTGCCTGATCAAGGATGATCAGATCGTTTATAAATATCAGGAAAAATGCTGGAAAAGACAGTCTGAGGAAATATTTCCTGTTCTGTTAAATGCTTTTGACAGTTTGGGAATGCAACCGGAAGAGTTGGACTGCATGGTAATATCCGAAGGGCCTGGCAGTTATACCGGAATACGTATTGCCATGACAATTGCGAAAGTGATTTGCAGTATGAAGAAGATCCCGCTATACACTATTGATACCCTTCTTTTGTATGCCGGAAAGGAAAATGCAAGAGTTATCCTGGATGCCAGGGGAGGACGTGTTTATACTGCTGTGTTTAAAGACGGCACCTATATTGAAAGTGCTTCTGCTTCCGAATTAAAGGATTTGGATATCCAAAATGAAAAGCTTATAGGAGATTTGCATCTTGTCGACAGGGAAGATTTATATCCGGATCTGTGTGAAAACTTTCTGATCTTAAAAGATCTTTGGAAAAAGAGTGAAGATGCAAACCTTGTAGTGCCAAATTATTTAAAGTCGATAGATTCATACAGGAAGACAAATGATCAGTAAGATAAATGATGCAGATATAGAGGAGATTGTTAAAATTGAAAGCGATCTCTTTGGAAACTCTGCATGGAATAAAGAACAGTTTTTATATGAAATGAATGAAAACCCTTTTTCTTTCATTTATGTTTTGAAGAAAAATGAAATAGTAAAGGGTTATATCGATCTTTGGATTACATATGATACTGCCCAGATCGCAAATCTTGGTGTGGCAAGAGAAGAATGGCGAAAAGGTTACGCAACAAAACTGATGCAGTATGCGATCGGTGCTGCAATACACGAGCAATGTGAAAATATAACCCTGGAAGTCAGGGTAAGCAACGAAAAAGCAATTTCGTTGTATGAAAAGTTTGGTTTTATCAGAATCAATATCAGAAAGCACTATTATGAAAATGGTGAGGATGCGTATTTGATGATGAAACCGATAGGAGGAATGACGGATGACGATATTACTGGCAATTGAAAGCAGCTGTGATGAAACCGCTTGCGCCTTAATAAAAGATGGGCATGAGATTCTTTCCAGTATTGTTTCTTCACAAATTGATACACATACTTTATATGGAGGCGTTGTCCCCGAAGTGGCGAGCCGCATTCATGTAGAAAATATATCTTTGGTCATTAATGATGCTTTAAAACAGGCAGGCATTACAATGGATGAAGTAGACGGAATAGCATTTACACAGGGGCCTGGTTTGATCGGTTCCCTGCATGTCGGGGTTCAGGCAGCTAAGACGATTGCATGGCTGTATCATAAGCCTTTGATTCCGGTGAATCATCTGTGCGGGCATATTTATGCCAACAGGTTTGTGGATGAATTGAAATTCCCGATGATGGCATTATTAATCTCAGGCGGACATACAGAACTTGTCTGGATGAAGAATGAATGGGATTTTAAAATTATCGGAACAACATGGGATGATGCGATTGGGGAAGCATATGACAAAGTTTCCCGTATATTGGGATTGGGATATCCCGGCGGTCCTGTAATTGACAGAATTGCCAAAGAAGGCAAACCACATTATATATTGCCTGTACCTAAAACAGCGAATCCATATGATTTTTCATTTTCCGGACTTAAGACGGCTGTTTTACAGTTGATCCAAAGAGAAGAAAAGAAGGGCAATCCGATCATCAAGGCAGATCTTGCATATGCATTTCAGGAGACAGCTCTGCAATCAATGGTGAAGAAGACAATGAATGCGGTAAAAGAATATCAGCCGAAAATGCTTGTTTTAGGGGGAGGAGTAGCTGCCAACAGCCGCCTGCGTGAGCTGATGCATGAAGCATGTGACGGCATGGGTGACTTACAGCTGATCATTCCGCCAATGAAATACTGCACTGATAATGCAGCAATGATCGGTGCAGCCGGATATGTTGCATATCAGCACGGAATGTTTGGTGATTTCTCCTTATCCGCAGATCCCGGAATGGAAATGCCCGGCGAAAACGAATAAGTTCAATTATTTGTTATTTTCACAATTTGTTTTTAGTGGTAATATTGTTACGGAGTAAATATGTCAAATAGAAAAGTTCCTAAAGCAACATTACAGAGATATCCTGTTTATCTAAAAGCATTGCGGAGACTTCGTGCACAGGGCGTAGAAAAAATCATGTCCAAACAGCTTGCGGAGTACGTATCGATTGAATCCACGACAATACGTCGTGATTTCAGTTTTCTGGGAAACCTTGGAAAACAGGGATATGGGTATAATGTTGATGATTTGATTTCCATATTTTCGGAAGAACTCGGTGTCACTTTTGATGAAAAGATTATTCTTGTAGGTATCGGTAATCTTGGTAAAGCACTATTAAATTACAATAACTGGAATCACGTCGTTGGAGAAATTGTCTGTGCCTTCGATCTTCATCCCGAGGCAATTGAAAAGGCAACTGTACCTGTTTATTCGATTTATGATTTGCAGGATCACATGCCGGAAGGCTGTCGTATTGCGATCCTGTGTATTTCCGAGAAAATTCAGGAAACGGTGGATCTGCTTGTAAAAAACGGAATACGTGGTATCGTCAGTTTTTCTACTGAAATCTTCTCAGTACCTGAAGGTGTGTTTGTGAGACATATTGATATCGTCTCCAGCATACAGGAACTGGTTTTTGAAACAAATTCTTTATATAGATAGGGGGATATATGGCTATTGAAATGAGTATTAAAGAATTATATGATCTGACACGAGACGGAGCTGCACTTGAGAAGGATCAGATTGATGAAGTTCTTTTACAGGGATGGATTCGAACAAACAGATCCGGAAAAAGTGTTTCTTTTATTGCTTTGAATGACGGAACATATTTCCAGAATGCACAGATTGTTTATTCTTCGGATACATTAGAAAACTATTCCGATGTCAGCAAATATTTAACCGGAACAGCAATTTCGGTGATCGGCAAATATGTACCGACACCGGAAATGAAACAGCCTTTCGAAATTCAGGCTGTCAAAATTAATCTCGAAGGTGTCTGTGATAACACATATCCTCTGCAGAAGAAAAGACATTCTTTTGAATATCTGCGTGAAATCGGACATCTGCGCCCGAGAACCAACACTTTCTCTGCCGTATTCAGGGTCAGATCCGTGCTGGCAATGGCAATTCACCAGTTCTTCCAGGAACAGGGTTTTGTTTATGTAAATACACCGATTATTACCGGTAATGATGCCGAAGGTGCAGGTGAGACATTTACTGTTACAACCAGAAATGATGCAAAATATGAAGAAGATTTCTTCGGCAAGCATGCATCTTTAACGGTTTCCGGACAGTTACAGGCTGAAGCTTATGCATTGGCTTTCAGGGATGTATATACTTTTGGACCGACCTTCCGTGCTGAAAACTCAAATACAACTACACATGCTGCAGAATTCTGGATGATCGAGCCGGAAATGGCATTTGCCGATCTGGATTATGACATGGATGTCATTGAAGACATGATCAAGTACTGCATCGACTATGTGCTTGAAATGTGTCCTGAAGAAATGAAGTTCTTTAATGAGCGCATCGATAAGACACTTCTTGAAAGGCTGAGCCATGTGCGCAACAGCGAGTTCAGACGCATGCCTTATACGGAAGCAATTGAAATTTTGAAAAATGCAGATGTCAAGTTTGAAAACAGCAATATTTACTGGGGCATGGATTTAAATACCGAACATGAAAGATATATTACCGAAAAGGTTGTCAAGGGACCGACTTTCCTGATCAACTATCCGGCTGAAATCAAGGCTTTCTATATGCGTCAGAACGATGACGGAAAAACCGTTGCAGCATGTGATCTTCTTGTTCCGGGTGTTGGTGAACTTGTCGGCGGAAGCCAAAGAGAAGAAAGACTTGATCTTCTTGAAAAGAAGATGGATGATCTTGGCATGAGCAAGGATGGCTTGCAGTGGTATCTTGACTTAAGAAGATTCGGCGGTTGTCAGCATGCAGGTTTCGGACTTGGCTTCGAAAGACTTGTCATGTACATGACAGGAATGGAAAACATTCGCGATGTCATTCCTTTTGCGAGAACGCCGAGAAACTTATTATTCTAAATAAGAATGGGAAAACCCATTCTTTTTGTGAGGTGAATCATGATATATCAGGTTTCAAAAGCATCCAAAGCATATGGTGCGGATGTCATATTTGAAAATGTAACATTTGATATCAAAGGAACAGAAAAAATAGCCATTGTCGGCAGAAACGGTTGTGGAAAAACAACCTTTTTGCGCTGTATGTGCGATGAAGAATCTTTTGACAAGGGAACCATATCAAAACAGGGAAGCATTTCCATCGGATATCTTTCGCAGAAGGCAATAGAAAATGAATACGAAACTGTCAGACAGGAACTGATGAAAGCCTATCGTCATGTTTTTGAAATTGAAGCCAGGATGCATGAAGTTGAAGAGATCATGATGAATGATCACAGCGAAAAGGTTTTAAACCAGTATGCAGTTCTGCAGGAAAAATTTGAATCTCTCAATGGATATCATTGGGAATCAGAAATGAATACCGTTTTCACAAAGTTCGGTTTTCCTCTTACAGATCTCGAAAGAAGAGTAAACGAATTCTCGGGAGGACAAAAAACAAGAATAGCATTTGTGAAACTGCTGCTTTCCAAGCCGGACATACTGTTGCTGGATGAGCCGACAAACCACCTTGATCTTGAAGCAATTGAATGGCTGGAAGGATATGTGAAAAACTATCCGAAAGCAGTTGTTATTGTGTCACACGACCGCATGTTTTTAGATCATGTGGTAGACTGTGTATATAATATGGAATATGGAAGGATGAAAAGATACACGGGTAATTATTCATCCTTTGTACAACAGAGAGAAAACGATCTGGAGCGGCAGCAGGCAGCCTATGAGCGCCAGCAGAAAGATATTCAAAGACTGGAAACGCTGATTGAGAAATTCCGGTATAAAAAGAACAAGGCAGCTTTTGCCCAATCCAAAATCAAGTATCTCGACCGCATGGATAAAATCGAACTGGAGAAAACAGATGACAAAACCTTTCATGCCCATTTTACTCCCAGAGTAAAAGGCGGTGAGAAGGTATTGGAAACTGACAGGCTGAAGATAGGATATGATCATGTTTTGACGGAAGTGACCATGCAGTTGAGACGAGGGGACAGAGTAGCCATTCTCGGACCTAACGGTACCGGGAAATCTACATTTGTCAAAACAGTGATGGATATTGTAAAGCCTCTTGGCGGAAGCTATCTGTTCGGCCATCAGATCGAAACAGGTTATTTTGATCAGCAGCTTGCACAGTTTTCCAGCGGGAAAACCGTACTGGATGAATTATGGGATGAGAATCCTGACCTGGATCGTACTGCAATCCGTTCCGTTTTGGGACAGTTCCTGTTTTCTGCGGATGATGTTTTTAAAACAGTAGATGTTTTATCCGGTGGAGAGAAAGTCAGACTTTCGTTTGCCAAACTTTTACTGGAACATCCGAATCTTCTGATTTTGGACGAACCGACAAACCACCTGGATATTCCCGGCAAAGAAGCTTTGGAGGAGTCCTTAAAAGGATTTACCGGCTCTGTTCTGTTTGTTTCACATGATAGATACTTTATTCAGCAATTGGCAAACAAACTGATTGTGTTTGAAAACGGAACTGCTTCCTTCTATGAACTGACATATCAGGAATATATGGAAAAGAAAAAAGAGGAGCAGGTTGTTGAAACCGCTGAAAAGGCAGTAAAAGAAAAGATAGTTTACCGGAAGAGAACCCCTTCAAACAAAAGGGAAATCGAAAAAATAGAGAAACAGATCACAGAAAAAGAACAGGAAATCGAAAAGCTTGAACAATTGAGCAATACGGAAGAATACTATCAGGATTTTCAAAAAATGAGGATGCTGGAAGAAAAGATCAATAATGCCAATGAAGAGCTGATGGATTTGATGGACCGGTGGGAAAACCTTTCACAAAGTGAAGCGTAAAAGATTTCCTCATATATGGATAAGATTTGATATAATATAGAAAAACATATAGGAGATAATTATGTCAAATTGTATCATTGCGCAATCCGGTGGGCCGACTGCCGTCATTAATGCTACGGTTGCAGGTGTTGTAAAATCCAACCAGCTAAACCCTGTTTATGATCATGTATATGGCGGATTATATGGCATTGAAGGCATTTTGTTGGAAAGGTTTGTTGATCTTACAAACATGAGTGATGAGGAGAATGAGATTCTTCGTCAGACACCATCCTCTGCCCTTGGTTCCTGCCGCTATAAATTAAGAAGGGGTAACAAAGAAGATTTTGAAAGACTCTTTGAAATACTGGACAAGTATGACATAGAGACGCTCTTTTATACAGGCGGTAATGATTCCATGGATACGGTAGCTGCATTATCTGAATATGCAGCGGCAAACAATATCACAAATCACCGTTTTGTCGGCTGTCCGAAAACCGTAGATAATGACCTGATGGAAATGGATCATTGCCCGGGGTTTGGTTCAGCTGCAAAATTCATTTCCTCTACCGCATTGCATACGTGGCTGGATCTGCAGGTTTATCCATTCTCAAGAAAAGAAGTATTTATTCTGGAAACAATGGGGCGTGATGCGGGGTGGCTTGCTGCTTCTGCGTGCCTGAGCGGCAAGGTGGATGTTTTGATTGTTCCGGAAATTCCGTTTGATAAGGAAGGCTTTTTAAACAGAGTCAGAAAGATCGTTGAAGAAAGATCAAAATGTTATGTTGTGGTTTCAGAAGGTGCACATTATGCGGATGGTACGTATATTGCAGCTGCTGAAGCAAAAAATGATCTTTTCGGCCATGCGGTATTAGGTGGAGCGGCAAAAGCACTTGAAAAGATGATTCTGGATTCCTTTATTGCACCGCGTTGTCGTGTGCTGGATTTAACAACTGCTCAAAGAAGCAATGCAATAGAACAGTCATTGGTGGATGTAACAGAGAGCTATCGTTTGGGAATGTCTGCTCATATGCACAGTGCGGATAAAACCTTTACGGGAAAAATGGTTGCCATAAAACGGAAAAAGACAGAACAATACGATGTTGAGTATGTTTCGGTTGATGCAGATAAGGTAGCGAACTTTGTCAGAGGCTTCCCGGTTGAGTGGCTTCTCCACGATTACAAAGGCATTACAGAGGAAGGCATGAATTATCTGATGCCTTTGATTCAGGGATCTCCTGATATCATTATGCGGGATGGGTTGCCGGCATATATTGAACCTTACTTTATGAGAGGGGAAGCTGCACTGGTTTCCCAATAAGAAGAATAATCCGGTAAATCGGATCACATGAGGTGGTAATACCGCCTCTTTTTTGTTACATTTGTCAGACTTTTTGTAAAACTTTTCACGAAATGAAAAGAATGAAAGCATAAAGGAAACTTATGAAAGACTTTCAAAAAAATTGTGAACAATTTATACATTTTGTGTTATAGAATTTGTTTGTTTTATTGACATGGGGGGGAAAGAAATAATAAAATTCATTCTGCATTAGAGGGTTTTCAGAATCATTTCGTTATTCGCCTTGGTAAATGATTGTGAATAATCTTTTTTATGCAACAGGAGGAAAAGAAAATGAAATTCAATGCTAAGACCAGTCTTGCTGCTCTTCTTGCTCTTTCACTTACAGCATGCGGAAGCAGCGGTAATTCTGCAGCAACAACACCTGCTTCTTCTTCCGCAGAAGAAGGAAGCACATCTGAAGTTGAAACAACAACTTCTACCGGTGAAGTCCTCAACCAGATTATCTACGGTTCCACAACAGAAATTTCCGGTGACCTGGGTAATGCATGGTGGACAAACAACGCAACAGACAAGACAATCCGTGACTTGATCGATGACTATGGTGTTATCACAACAGATCAGGGCGGTCAGTTCGTTGAAAATGCAACAGTTGTTGATTCTATCGAAACAACTGAAAATGAAGACGGAACAAAAACATTTACAGTCAAGATCAAAGAAGGCCTTGTTTACAACAACGGCGATCCGATCACAGCTGCCGACTATGTTGCATATGCACTCGTAGCTTATTCTCCGGCTGTAACAGCAGACGGTGGTAAAGTTGCACCTGATACAATCGTCGGTGCTGCTGAATACCAGGCAGGTACAGCTGCTGAGCTTGCAGGTGTCAGACTGTTAGATGATTATACATATTCTATCCAGATTTCTGCAGATTATGTTCCATATTATTTTGAAATGATCTATGCATCTCTTTCCCCATTGTCTTTGAAACTCTGGTCCTCCCAGGATCTCAGCGTTGCAGATGACGGCAATGGTGCATACCTCACAGGCGGAGAACTCACAAAAGAAGATGTTGATGCAGCTCGTTTCGTATATGCTGACAGAATTTCTGCAGGCCCATACACACTTGTTGACCTCGATGTTGCAGCTTTAACAGCTACATTCAAAATCAATCCTAACTATGCAGGAAACTTCGAAGGACAAAAGCCATCTGTAGAAACAATCATCATCAAGAAAGCTAACCAGGAAACAATGCTTGATGAATTGAAGACAGGCGCTATCGATTTCCTTTCTGCTTTGACAGACGGTGCTCAGGTTAACACAGCACTTGATATGTGTGAAGAAGGCGGATTCACATATGTTGATTATGAAAGAAACGGTTATGGAAAACTCATGTTCCAGTGTGACTTCGGTCCTACACAGTTCAAATCTGTTCGTCATGCAGTTGCTTACCTGCTCGACAGAAATGAATTCGCAAACCAGTTCTGCCAGGGTTATGGTTCTGTAGTAGACGGTCCTTACGGACTCTCCATGTGGATGTATCAGGATTCCAAAGAAGAACTCGCTGAAAGACTGAACACATATGCTTACAGCCTTGACAGTGCAATTGCTGAACTCGAAGCTGATGGCTGGACACTCAACGAGAATGGCGATCCATATGAATCCGGTATCCGTTATAAGGAAGTAACAGCTGAAGAAGCTGGCGACTATGTTCACAACGTTACACTCGCTGACGGCAGAATCTTAATGCCATTGATCATTGAATGGTCTTCTTCTGAAGGCAACTCTGTATCTGAACTTCTTGCGGTTATGCTCGCTAATGGCGAAAACACAGCTGCAGCTGGTATGCAGATTAACCAGAATGTTATGTCCTTTGATGACCTTCTCAACTACATGTACCGTGATGCTTCCCAGGGCGAACAGTATGGTGTCAAGACATATGGCATGTACAACCTCGCTTCCAACTTCACAGCTCAGTATGACCAGTCCTTCAGTTTCGTAACAGAAAAGTCCAATCCTGAATACTATGCACAGGGATGGAACTCCAACTTCACAGATGATGAAGAGCTCGACAAACTGTCCATGGATATGGTATACGGTGTTGAAGCAGGTGATGATGAATCCTATCGCAAGATCTGGGTTGACTTCATCGATGAATGGAATGAATATCTGCCTGAAGTACCTCTGTATTCCAACGTCTACTATGATGTCATGAATGACAAGATTCATGATCTCGAATGCAACTCTCTGTTTGATTTCCAGCAGGCTGTTGTTTACGCAACAATCCAATAATTATTGGATAATGAATGTGTGAGAACAAACTGGCAGGGTGGTTTCACTCTGCCAGTTTATCTCATGTTTCAGAAGACCAAATCATTGGTTCTTTATAAGTAAAATGCTGAATCAGTCAGAGTTTTACTTATAAAGAAAAAGCTAAACGGAAGGAGGAGAGAGCTTTGGCTAAATATATTCTAAAAAGAATTGTGTATCTGATCGTGGTGTTTTTTGTCGTATCACTGATCATGTACTGTCTGTTTAATCTGATTCCAAGTGATCCGGCACGTAACCAGCTGGAAGGCATGAAATCATCATTAAAACCTGAAGTCTATCAGCAGATGTATCTGAATTTGCGAAAAGAGATGGGACTGGATGATCCGATTATTGTGCGTTATGCAAGATGGATGGGATTGATTCCAAACATGGATGGTAAATTCTATGGACTTCTTGAAGGAAATTTCGGTTTCTCACAGCAGTTTAAGAAAAATGTTATAGAGGTAATTGTTGCGCCGATGAAGACAACAATCTTCATCAATATCTTTGCGACAATCCTTGCATTAGGCATTACCATTCCGCTGGGTATTTATTGTGCGGTGCATAAAGGCGGCAAGATCGACAACTTCACACAGGTATTTACCATTGTCGGTTACAGTATTCCTGTGTATATCATTGCCCTGGTTTTTGTGTTCGTTTTTGCGGTATGGCTGAGATGGTTCCCTGTCAGCGGTATGGGAACACCTGGTGCAAATTATACCGGCTTGCGTGCTGTATTGGATAAATTATATTATTTTGCACTGCCGTTAATCGTTATGACATTCGGTTCATTAGGCGGCATGACAAGATATGTTCGTGCGGCAATGATTGATGCTTTAAGCATGGATCATATCAAAACGGCACGTGCAAAAGGTGTTAAGGAAAAGACAGTCATCTATTCCCATGCATGGCGTAATGCACTTCTTCCTGTTATTACTCTGATTATATCCTGGTTCTTGGGAATCTTCTCCGGATCGGTTATTATTGAGAATACATTTAACATCAACGGTATGGGTAAAACCTATATCAACGCATTGAACAACCATGACTATGAGCTTGCTCTTGCTGTTCAGATGTTCTATACACTCGTTTCATTGATCGGTGCACTGATCATGGACTTGAGCTACGGTATTGTGGATCCGCGTGTCCATATTGAAAAGTAAGGAGGAAAGAAGATGTCAGAGAAAAAAGAAAAAGTGTCTTTCCTTGGAAGACTTTTCGGCAACCGTAACAAAAACGTGGACATCATGGTTGAGGAACAGATACAAAGTCCCGGCAGAATGATGCTGGAGAATTTCATGCATAACCGTCTGGGAATGATCGGTCTGATCGGTTTTGCGGTTATTTTCCTATTTGTTTTGATTGCACCGCATTTTGTACCGATTAATCTCGGTTCATCCGATACGACACAGACCAATGTGCCTCCGACAACCGGCATGATGAAGATTCCGGATGGCATGAAGAACAATGTTCAGGCGATTGCACCGGGACCAACGTTCGGTGTCGGCTGTAATAAAGACGGCCAGGTATTTATCTGGGGCTATACAAAGATCACGGATAAGATTGATGTCAAGAAGATTCCGGATGATGTTCTGGAAGCAAAGATTGTCGACGTAGCTGCAGGTTATGACCACATTGTTGCTCTTGATGATGAAAGCAACATCTATGTCTGGGGTAATACAAGACTCGGACAGGATAGAATTCCAAGTGAGCTGAAACCTTCCCGTACAAAGGGAAAGAAGAATATCATCCAGATTGAAGCAGGCTATCAGATCAGCGGTGCTTTGACAGATGAAGGCGAAGCATACTTCTGGGGCAACGGCAACATGGCGGATATCGATGTCCGTAAAGAGTTCCAGGGACATATTCAGAAGATTGCCATTGCGACATATAACTATATCCTCCTTCTGGATGATGGTTCTGTAGCTTACGGAGGCATGCAGAAGAATAATGCATTCACAAATATTCCCGCAAATCTTTCCGCTAACGTAGTGGATATTGCAGCTTCCGGTGATACCATGGCTGCTGTAACAGAAGATGGAAAGATCACGGTATGGGGAAATGCAACACATGGTGAGGCAAATATTCCTGAAACCGAAAGCAAGCCGATTGAGATCTATGGCGGAAGAAACCATTATACAGCGTTAATGGAAAACGGTGATGTTATCTCATGGGGTGATAACGAGCATAAGCAGAGCACGGTAACTGCTGCAGTTAATGCCGGTGATATCGAAACTGTATTTGCAGGTTTCTATCAGAACTACGCTGTCACAAAGACAGGTGAAGTGCATACATGGGGATTAAATGGCCATATCTTAGGAACAGATGACCTGGGAAGAGATATTTTAACCAGAATTATCCATGGCGGCAAGACAACAATGACAGTCGGTGCCATTGCGGAAGTGATCGCTATTGTGATCGGTGTTGTATTAGGCGCAATTGCCGGATATTTCGGTGGAACTGCAGATCTTCTGATCATGCGTATTTCCGAAGTCATCGGCGGTCTGCCGTTCCTTCCGTTTGCCTTGTTATTGTCTGCGATTATCGGTACAAGAATTGACGTACAGTTAAGAATGTATCTGATCATGGTGGTATTGGGCTTATTGAGCTGGACAGGCATCTGCCGCTTAATCAGGGCACAGATCCTTGCCGAACGTGAAAAAGAATTCGTTCTTGCAGCCCAGGCAATGGGTGTGAAAGAAGGAACAATCATCTTCAAGCACATTCTGCCAAACGTATTATCCATTCTTCTTGTAGAAGCAACATTGGGTTTTGCGACATGTATGCTGACTGAGTCTTCTCTTTCCTACCTGGGATTCGGTATTACACCGCCGACTCCTACATGGGGTAACATGTTAACAGGTGCAAATAACTCCATCGTCATTCAGCAGTATTGGTGGAGATGGGTATTCCCGGCAGCAATCTTCGGTTTGTGTACGATCTGTATCAACCTGATGGGTGATGCGATTCGTGATGCGGTTGACCCGAAATCGTTAGGAAGATAAGGAGGCGTGTTATGGCATTATTAGAAGTCAAAAATTTACATACCTTCTTTACCACAAAGAGGGGAATCGTTAAAGCGGTTAACGATGTATCTTATTCTGTTGAAGCAGGAAAAACACTGGGCTTAGTAGGTGAGTCAGGATCCGGAAAGAGCGTTTCTGCCATGAGTATATTACAGCTGCTGGATTCTAACGGATATATTGAAAGCGGATCTATCATGTTTGACGGACAAGAGTTAACAACGATGTCTTTGAAAGACATGTATAAGATCAGAGGTAATGCGATTTCTGTGATTTTCCAGGAACCGATGACATCTTTAAACCCGATCTTTACCATTGAAAGACAGGTTGCCGAAACCTTTATCATACACCAGGGAATGAGCAAGCAAGAAGCAAATAAAAAGGTTGTTGAAATGCTTGCCGATGTCAAAATTCCAAACCCTGAAGTGGTTGCAAAACAATATCCGCATCAGCTTTCCGGCGGTATGAGACAGCGTGTCATGATTGCCATGGCTTTGGCTTGTAAACCAAAACTGCTGATCGCCGACGAACCGACAACAGCGTTGGATGTTACAATTCAGGCACAGATTCTTCGCTTGATGAATGATTTAAAGAAAGAGACAGGCACATCCATTCTCTTTATTACCCATGACCTCGGTGTAATCAACCAGATGGCTGACGATGTTGCGGTTATGTATTGCGGACAGGTTGTAGAGATGTCTCCGGCAAGAGCAATCTTTGCGGGAACGGATTTCCAGCATCCTTATACAGAAGGCTTATTCCGTTCTATTCCGCGTCTGGATTCCAAGCCGAATGAAAGACTTGAATCTATTCCGGGTGCTGTACCGCATCCGTTAAATCTGCCAAAGGGCTGTAAGTTTGCACCTCGCTGTAAATATGCAACAGAAAAATGCTTAAACGAAGAACCGAAGCTTGTCCAGGTAACAGAACAGCAGCAGATCCGCTGCTTCTATCCAAACAAGGAGGAACGTCATGCAACCAAATGAGAAAAAAGTATTATTTCAGATTACCAATCTGAAACAGTGGTTTCCTCTGAAACAAAAAGGCAAATTCGTTAAGGCAAATGACGGTATTACCCTGGATATTTACGAAGGTGAAGTATTCGGTCTGGTAGGTGAATCCGGATGCGGAAAATCCACATTCGGCAGAACCATTCTTCAGCTTTATAAGCAGACAGACGGCAGAACCATGTATTACGGCAGATCTCTGGATGATATCGCTCCGAAGTACATGATTGATACCATCAAAAATCTTCCAAAGAGAAAAGAGAAAATCAAAGAAACTGCAGAAAAAAGAGATCATCTGCAGAAAGAGTATGACGGCTTAAGCGAAAAGGAACAGTATGCAAAACATGCTGCTCTGGATCAGGCTAAGAAGGATGCCAATGATGCATTATTGGATGTTGCCAATATCGTCGGCGGATTAATGATTCTGGATGATCTTTCTGGTGTGATTTCTGCATACGAGAAAAACTACAATCTTTCTTTAAAGAGAAGACAGATTCGTGAAAAGAAGACAGAAACCGAAGCAAAAAGGGAAGATGCAGAGTTTAAAAAGAAAAACCTGTCTTCCTATGATTCCAAGCTGAAAGAATACGATGAAGAATTAAACAAACTGGATCAGGAAATTACACAGTCTCTCGATGAGATCGATGCTCTCAGAAAACCTCATCTTGACAATCCCGAGTTTCAGAAATATGAGGCTTTGAGAAGCGATGGCATTGACCTTGCAAGACTGGAATACAATGAAATTCGTCTGTTAAGAAGAGATATTCAGATTGTCTTCCAGGATCCGTATTCTTCATTGAACCCTAGATTAACCATCGGACAGATCATCGGTGAAGGCTTAATGGCACATAACATCTTCTCTAAAAACAGCCCGAGAATGCAGGATTATATCTTACAGGTTATGGATGATTGTGGCTTAGCGCCATATTTCCTTCACCGTTTCCCGCACCAGTTCTCCGGCGGACAAAGACAGCGTATCTCTATCGCAAGAGCTTTAGCAGTCAAACCGAAGTTTGTGGTTTGTGATGAAGCTGTTTCTGCATTGGACGTTTCCATCCAGTCGCAGATTATCAATCTGTTGCAGGATTTGCGTGAAAAGCAGGATCTGACATATCTCTTCATTACCCATGATCTTTCTGTAGTTAAGTATATTTCAGACCGTATCGGTGTTATGTATCTGGGTAACATGGTAGAATTGGCAGATTCACAGGCTTTATTTGCAAAGCCGATACATCCATATACTCAGGCTTTAATTGCAGCTATTCCTACCACTGACCCTGATGCAAACAGAGAATTGCAGATTCTTGAAGGGGATATTCCAAGCCCTGTCAATCCGCCATCCGGATGTAAATTCCATACCAGATGCCGTTATTGCACAGAAATCTGCAAACAGGTTGTTCCGTCTTGGGAGGAAATAGAACCAAATCACTGTGTCGCATGTCATCATCCGTTACTAAACGGTCTTGACATTGAGAAAAAGTAAATATGATGTATGAAAAAAGGCTGGATCGAGCAAGAAAACTCCAGCGTGAACAAAGAGGACTTGAGGAAGAATATAATGGAGAAAAGCTCTATGAGCCATCCCTGGAAGATGAACTTGAAGAAGGGGATATGCCGGCGCTTGTCATTTCAGCCATTCTTACATTTCTTCCCATTGCGATCGTTGCTCTTGTAGGAATGATCCTCTTGGCCTGTTTGTTCTTCAGAATTAATCTGTTCTAAGCACCGGAAACGGTGCTTTTTAGTATGGTATACAGATTTCTCAAAAGGAGAATAGTTAAAGGGATGTGTAGAAACAATTTTGAACTCCAACCGGCAGATAACTAATTTGCCGGTTTTTCTTTATGAGTACATTCCTTGTTCCCTGTATAACACTTATTCTATACTTACTATTGAAAACAACAGATTGATACAGAGGTTATACAGGTATGAGTGAATGCAGGAAATGGTATGAAGGAGATCCTATCCTTGAAGAATACCATGATCATGAATGGTGTAAGGTAAACCATGATGATGATTTTCAATTTATGATGCTATGCTTGGAAGGTGCAAGTGTAGGATTATCATGGAAAATCATCATGCATAAGAAAGAGGCATATCTTAAAGCATTTCATGATTTTAAGATTGATTCATGTGCAGAAATGACAGATGAAGAATTGGAACAATTACTTGGTAATTCTGATTTAGTACGCAACAAAAACAAGATCTTCAGCGTAAGAAAGAATGCTCAGGCAGTACAGAAGATACAAAAAGAATTTGGTTCGTTTGATGCTTATCTCTGGTCCTTTACAGATGGCAGACAGATAGACGGGCACTGGAAGACAACTGCAGAAATACCGACTGTTTCCGATATATCAAAGAAGATGAGTGCTGATATGAAGAAAAGAGATATTGGTTTTGTGGGACCGGTAATCACATATTCATTCATGCAGTCTGTCGGTATTGTGAATGATCATCTCGAAGATTGTGAATACAGATGAGTATGATTTAAAAACATTCGGGAGGATAACATGGAATTCAGATTTGCTAAAGAAGAGGATTGTTCTAAAATACTTGATTTTATTCGGGCTCTTGCAGAATATGAGCATTTGTCTGATCAGGTGGTTGCTACAGAAAAACAATATCATGAGTGGATCTTTGAAAAACAAATAGCTGAAGTTCTGTTTGTTTGTGAATAAGACAAAGAAGTCGGCTTTGCCTTATTCTTTCATAACTTTTCTACCTTCCTTGGAAGAGCGGGTATATATCTTGAAGATCTTTTTGTTTTAGAAGAATACAGGGGTAAAGGGTATGGGAAAGCATTGTTAAA
>CACXCB010000335.1 GCA_902766005.1 uncultured Erysipelotrichaceae bacterium
GAAAATATCTAATCCGAGCAAAAAGGAGGATACACACATGGATCAGACAAATCAAGAATTTTTCGATGCTGCTGCAAACGGTGATTTCGCAAAAGTTTGCGCACAGGTAGCCAAAGGAGCTGATGTAAATGTTGCTAACGGCGACGGTCGTACAGCTCTGATGAGAAGCGCAAAACGCGGCCATGAGGAAATTGTTCGTTATCTTCTGGATAACGGGGCTGACACAAGAGCACGTGACAAAAACAACAAAACTGCATTAATGGGTGCTGCGAAAAAGGGACATTTGGAAATCTGCAGAATGTTACTGCATGCAGGTGCAAATATCAATGCTGCAGATAACAAAGGCCGTACTTCTTTAATGAGAGCTGCTTTGTTAGGCGAAAAGGAAGTTGTTGAGTATCTTGTTGAAAAAGGAGCAGATGTAAATGCTGCTGATGAACAGGGAAGAACAGCTTTGATGGAAGCTACAAATGCTTATAAAGCAGAGATCATCAAATACCTCATTGAGCATGGAGCAAATATCAATGCTGCAGATAACAGAGGATGCACAGCTTTGATGAGAGCTGCATATAGCGGAATTCCAGAACTGGTACAATTCCTGCTGGATCATGGTGCAGACAAAGATATTAAAGACTACAGCGGAAATATGGCAATCCACTATGTACGTAAGGAATGTCTCGCAGATCTTAAGGATATTCTAAAATAATTAAAAGGAGAGATTAAAAATTATGCGTGATTATTTAGCGAATGAAGTCAGAAATACTGTTGTATTGGGTCATTCCGGTGCCGGCAAGAGCACAGTCATTGAAGCCTGCCTGTTCTACACAAAAGCAATCGATAGTATGAGAAGAAACAATGATGGTACTACTGTATTGAATTTTGACCCTGAAGAAGGTAAGAGAGGATTATCTGTTTACTGCCATCTTGCACCGGTTGAATGGAAGAACAAGAAGATCAACTTCATCGATACACCAGGATATATGGACTATGAAGGTGAGGAAGCAATCGGTTTGGCAACAGGTGATAATGCATTGATCGTTGTCAATGGTAAAGAAGGTATCGAAGCAGGTACAGAAAGAGCTTGGAAAGAAGCTGCCAACAAGAGACATCTTCCTACCATTTTCTTCATCAACAAGATGGATGATCCAAATGCTCATTTTGATAAGATTATCAGTGAACTCAGAGAAAAGTTCGGCAATACGGTTATCCCGTTCGAAATGCCGATCATTGAAAACGGCAAAGTAATCGGTTCCGTTAATATTCTTCGTAAGAAGGCTTGGTACTATGCTGACAAGAAGGAACCAAAAGAAGTTCCTGCAGAACTTGCTGACCAGGTTGAAGAATACTATGCAGAGCTTGCTGAAGCAATTGCAAGTACAGATGATGAACTCATGGAAAAATTCTTCGAAGGCGAAGAATTTGATGAGCATGAAATCGCTAAAGGCTTGAGAATCGGCGCAAAGAACGGCGATATCCGTCCTGTTTACTGTGGAAGCGCAATTGATCAGACAGGTATCGAAAGATTGATGGATCTGATTACGGAATACTTCCCAAGCTATGCTGAAAAGGGCAAGGTTCAGGCTCTTGATGCAAAAGATCAGCCTGTTGACATGGAGACAAATGAAAATGAAGCATTGTCTGCATTCGTATTTAAGACAATCGTTGACCCGTTCGTTGGTAAGATCTCTTATCTCAAGGTTATGTCCGGTGTTCTGACAACAGACAGCCAGGTATACAACTCCAAGAAAGATGCAAACGAAAAGATCAACCAGATCTATGTCATCAACGGAAAAGTACAGATCGGTGTCGGCAAACTCTTTACAGGTGATATCGGTGCTGTTGTCAAATTGCAGAATACAGATACAAACGATACATTGTGCACAAAGGCTAAGCCGGTACATTATCCGAATATCAATTATCCGGAACCAATGCTCGGATATGCAATCCGTCCGAAGACAAAAGCTGATGAAGACAAGCTGTCTGTCGGTATCCGTAACCTGATGCAGGAAGACGGAACAATCCGCCTCGACAACAATGCTGAAACACATGAACAGGTTCTCTATGGTCTTGGTGACCAGCACATTGATCTGATTCTTTCAAAGTTGAAGTCTAAATACAAGGTTGATGTTGAAACTGCAACTCCAACTGTTCAGTACCGTGAGACAATCCGTGGCAAAGCTGAAGCACAGGGTAAATACAAGAAGCAGAACGGCGGTGCCGGTCAGTATGGTGACGTTTGGGTAAGATTTGAACCTACAGACAGTGAAGACATGGTCTTCGCAGAAGAAGTATTCGGCGGCGCTGTTCCGAAACAGTACTTCCCACCTGTTGAACAGGGATTGAGAGACTGCATGGAGAAAGGACCTCTTGCAGGATATAAGGTTGTCGGCGTTAAGGCTACACTGTATGATGGATCCTATCATCCGGTAGACTCCAAGGAAGTTGCCTTCAAGGAAGCTGCAAGACTTGCTTACAATAAAGCTATGCCTGAAGCTAAGCCTGTATTGCTCGAACCAATCGGAAAAGTAACAATCGTCGCACCGGAGTCCTACACAGGTACACTCATGGGTGACGTTACAAAGAGACGTGGACTGATCCTCGATATGCAGATGAATGATGAGGGTGATCAGGTGATCGTTGCTGAAGTACCGATCGCTGAGATGCAGACATACGCAATTGACTTACGTGCTATGACACAGGGCAGAGGCAGATATGTAATGACATTTGACAGATATCAGGGTGCTCCTAAAGAAGTGGCTGATAAAGTCATTGCAGCTGCAAAACAGAAGAACGCATAAAATCAGAAAGCCTGTGAAAACAGGCTTTTCACTGCTTTAAAAAAGGAGGTTCGCATGCCAAGAGGTGAATTCAAGTACGATATTTTGCAGACTTTTGATACGATTTCCGAAAATGAATCCAGTACCGGAAATATGTATGTCAAAGAGGTAAATCTGATTTCCTATAATGAAGGGAATCCGGTTTACGACATTCGCAACTGGACACTCATGAAGGATGGAGAGAGAAGAATGGGCAAAGGCATCACTTTGAATCTGGAAGAGATGAAAGTGCTCAAAAACATTCTGAATGAGATGGAAGATCTCGAAGAGGAAGAGTAAAAGAAAAGCTTCAGGTAATCCTGAAGCTTTTTTCCATTTTTGTGAAAACGTAAAAATTTTTTTACGCAACAGAACCAAGATTCTCGTGATGCATGATCTTGACATATCCCATTCGCTCATTTTCCAGCAAATTGAGATAATCTGAGGAACTCATAAATTCATGGATCACGGAGGATCCTGATTCATAATCCACTACAAAAATGGATTCTGAATCAACGTTTCTCATCATTTTATCCTTTCTGTTTTAACACCAGCGGTATAAATATAATAACACTAACTTTATGAAAATAAAGAAAAAAATGAAAATTTCTTTGAAAATTAAACATTTGTTAAAAAAAACAGCTGATATGCAATATCAACTGTTTATGTTCCGTACAAAATATTTATTGTTTATACCTGCTTAAAAAAACAGACATAATTACAGGGAAAATGACTATTTTCCGGAAATTCATATATAATTTTGTTTGGAGAACTTTTTACAATGAAAAAAACATTTAATAAGAATCAGATTGCGGAAATTCTGGAATTTATCAATCAGAATATCAAAAAGGCAAAGCTGAAGAAAAATGAAGAAAATCGTGCTTCGTTAATGGCCGAAGAAACTGTGACGCTCCTTAAAGACCATATCACGGATGATGAAATTATGGTTTCCGTCAGTTCTTTATTCGGAGCATTAACCATCCGCATGGTCGCAAAAGGAAAAACATTTGATTTATTTGATGTTTCCGAATCGGATGAAATGCAGGCTGCTTTGATGCAGTCATTTGCAGAGGACATCAAATACAAGAATCATAAAGACACAAATATCATCACCATCAATGCATACAAGTCACGCTATATGATGATATACGGCATGTTCATAGCAGCCATATGCAGTCTTATGATTTCCTTTCTTTTGAAGAGGATACTTCCTGCAGATGTTTGCAATGCCATTGCGATGAATGTCATGAGCCCGGGAAAAGACATGTTTATGAACTGTCTGAACATGCTGATACCATTGCTGGTGTTTTTCTCGATTGCCAGTGCTATTGCCGGATTCGGCAACACATCCCAATTGGGAAAAATCAGCGGAAAGATTATCGGCATCTATTCCATGACGACAGTAGTTGCGACATGCCTGGGATTTCTGCTTGTTGAAATCATCAAACCGTATCGTTTTGCCTCGGCAGGGTTATTTCTGAGTGCGGGTGATATTGCCATGGATCTTTCTTTCAAGGATACAATCGTCAATATTATTCCGGATAATTTTGTCGGAGCTTTCCGTAATGCGGATACCATCCAGATTATTTTTCTTGCTGTATTTATCGGACTTGCGATAACAGCAGTAGGCGAGAAGGCAAAGCCGATACAGGACTTTATCAATGCCGGGAATGAAATATTCCTGCAAATGACGAACATGCTGATAAAGTTTATGCCGGTCATGATTTTCTGCATGCTGGGAGAGATGATGCTGACGTCATCCTCCAAAACAAGCGGATTGGGAATGCCGATTTTCATGGGAATTCTTGTCTATTTATTATCAATTGTTGTGCTGATTACGTTCTATCATGTACTGCTGGCTGTATTGGGACATGTAAAACCGCTGGTATTTACAAAGAAATATTTACCCCATCTATTGGAAATCATGGGCATGGGTTCCAGCAGTGCTGCCATACCTTTGAATATGCAGATCTGTGACAGCCTCGGTGTAGATAAAAAGGTATATTCATTATCCATCCCTTTAGGAGCAACCATCAATATGGATGGTACGACGATTTATATGGCGGTATTCGGATTGTTACTGGCAAGACTGTATGGCGTGGAAATCAACTTCTCCTTTTATCTGATGATGATATTTGCGATCTTCATGTTATCGGCAGGAGCACCGCCTGTTATGGGTTCTTCCATTATCTGCCTGTCTGCATTGTTACGAACAATGGGTATTCCTGTCGGTGAAGCCATCGGCATGGTTCTCGGTGTTGAAGCGATTGCCGGTCTTGTCCGTACCGTAAATAATGCAATATGCGATATGGCAGGTACATTGATTGTGGCTAACCAGGAGAACCTTCTTGATAAAGAAAAATATTATTCATGAAAAAGGGAAACAGCCAATAACAGGTATTTTGAAAACGAAGGTATGACGTATGTCATATCTTTTTGTTTATTTCATCAATTCTTCATAAACGAAATCATTTTGGCTCATGGAAGTATGTTAAAATGTTACCAACAATATTTGGAGGCAACAATGTTAAAAGAAAGACTGAAAACAATCCTGGATCAGCAGGATTCATTCTGTTTTCCCGCACCGGTAGAGGATATGCCGCATGGTGACATGCCGGGAGATAAAGTCATCATTTCAGATGCACTGATTCCTCATGCACAGACACTGTTCAAACTGCTGGTTAAGCTAATGTGTGATAAAGGAGAAGAAAAATATGTTATCTCTATTTTCGGCGGATCCGGATCCGGAAAAAGTGTAACAACTTCCTTACTGACATATTATTTTAACGAAGCCGGAATCAAAACTTATGCAATGTCGGGTGATAATTATCCAAGACGTATTCCGGAGTACAATGATGCAGAACGTATTTCCATTTTCCGTTCTGAAGGCTTGAAAGGCCTTGTGAAGGAAAAGCTATACAGCGTTGACGTACAGAAGCAGCTTTCTGCATTATGGGAAAAGGAAACAGATTCCGATCCGAAAGAGACAGAAGAATATCCATGGCTGAAAGTATATCAGGAATACGGAAGAAAAGGACTGAAAGGCTATCTCGGGGAAGAGAAAGAACAGGATTTTGATCAGGTGAATGAGATTCTTGCATCCTTTAAAAGAGGAGATGAGAAGATCTGGATGAAGCGTATGGGAAGATCCGAAGAACAAAGATGGTATGATGAAGTTGATTTCAGCGATACCGATGTTTTAATTCTCGAATGGACACACAGCGGTGCTGAACAGGTTAAGGGTGTTGATATCGCAGTCTGCCTGCGTTCCACACCGGAAGAGACCAAGGCATATCGTCTGTTCCGTGCAAGAGACGGCAAAGCAGATTCTGCTTTTGTGACCATGGTATTGGAGATTGAACAGGAAAAACTGGATCACAGAATGGAAAAGGCAGATGTCATTCTTTCGAAAGAAGGAGAGGTTTTAAGGCCGTAATATGGATAAGAGAAAAACAGGGGCACTGCTGAATGCATACTGTGACAGTATGGGAGGACAGCTGTCTAAAATCGTAGAAGTTCTCAAGAAAAAAGAAATGGAAGGAGCTTTTGAATCCTTCTATATCCTTCCGAGTGTTTTTAATTCCGATCTCGACCGTGGCTTTTCGCTGATTAACTATGATTTGAATGAAGCATTGGCTTCAAAGGAAGACATTGAGGAATTAAAAAAACTGAATATCAATCTGATGATGGATTTTGTCCTGAATCATATTTCTGTTCTGTCACCGCAGTTTCAGGATATCCTAAAAAAAGGCGATGCATCCAAATATCGTGATTTCTTTATTGACTGGAATAAGTTCTGGGATGGATGCGGAGAAATGACAGAAGCCGGCTATATCCAACCGGATGAAAAATATATCAAGGATATGTTCTTCCGCAAGGCAGGCTTGCCAATCCTGATGGTGCGTTTCCCGGATGGCAGGGAAGTACCGTACTGGAATACTTTCTATCAGGAAGTCAATTATCCGGATCTGAATGCATATGAGCTGGTAAGAGACCTGGGACTCCAATACATCACATCGGAAGAAATCGCAAAGATTTTTAACAGTTCGGATAAAAACCCGAATACAATTGATTTCGGCAGATGGAACAAGTACAAAGAGACAGTTCTGGAATATGCCAGAAGCAAACGCACCTATCTTGGACAGATGGACCTGAATATCAAATCCGATCTTGTCTGGGATTATTACCGTGATACATTGGCTAAGCTTGCAAGCTATGGAACATCGATTGTCCGTCTGGATGCCTTTGCCTATGCCCCTAAAGAAGTCGGCGAGAGAAACTTCCTGAATGATCCGGGAACATGGGATCTTCTGGAAAAGATTGATGAAATTGCAAAGCAGTATCAGCTGATGCTGTTGCCGGAAATTCATGCATCCTATGAAGAAAAGATTTATGAAATCCTTGCTGAAAAAGGATATATGGTATATGACTTCTTCTTGCCGGGATTGGTTATTGATGCCTTTGAAAGAAAGAACGGATCCTATCTCAAAAAATGGATGGATGAGATTGTTGAAAAGAAGATTCAAACCGTCAACATGCTTGGCTGTCATGATGGTATTCCGTTGCTTGACCTGAAAGGATTGCTGCCGGAAGAAAGCATTCAGAATGTCATCCAGGCAACAGTAAAAAGAGGCGGTTATGTCAAAGACCTGCACGGGGCAAAGAATGTCTATTACCAGGTCAACGCAACATATTACAGTGCACTCGGTGAAAGCGATCAGAGAATGTTGATGGCAAGAGCATTGCAGATATTCATGCCGGGCAAACCGCAGGTCTGGTATCTGGATCTCTTTGCAGGAAAGAATGACTATGAAGGCATGCGGAGAGCAGGTGCCGGCGGACATAAGGAAATCAACCGTACCAACCTGACGATGGAACAGATTGAAGAAGGCCTGCAGAAAGAAGTCGTTCTGAAACAACTTGAAATGCTTCGCATGAGAAGCAATTGCAAAGTCTTCTCTGAGGATGCGGAAATCACCTCTGCACTGAATGGATCAGAGATGTGCATCACATGGAAGAATCAGTATGGCAAGGCTGTGCTGACATTGGACTTTGAAAAGGAAAGCTATCAGATTCAGATTGATGAATAAAACAGGAGCAGCCTGGGGGTCGCTGCTCCTTGTTTTTATACTTCACAGGCAATGACAATTCCTCTTCGTTCCATATAGTAACTGCATAGCCCGCGGGTAGGAAATATCTGAATGTCGGAGAAAGGATATTCTTTTAAAATTGCTTGTTTTAAGTTTTCTGCCAGTTCTTCGTTTTCAACATGGGTGATTACAATGTTTCCGCCATGATAGCCGGCGCTTACCATGTCCTGTAAAAGTGTACGTACTGCTTTCTTTTCACCTCTTGCTTTTCCTGTAACATTGATCTTCCCTTCTGCAGTAGCAGTTCCGATGACGGAAATGTTCAGAAGACATAATGCTGCGGCTGCGGCTTTGTTGACTCTGCCATTCTGGCTGAGGTTGTGAAGCGAAAAGAAAGAAAAGAATAATCTGGTATGTTTAAGATAATCACGTAAAGTCTTATCGATGGTTTCATAATCTGCACCGCTTCGGATCAGTTGTTTTGCTTTTAACAGAACCAGGATTTCTTCTCCACCTGTCGAAAGGGAATCAATCACAGAAATCTTTGCATCAGGATGATCTTCTTTGTACATATTGGCGGCTGTTACGGCGCTGTTATAGGAACCGGACAAAGAGCTGGTTACGGTCAGGACAATGATTTTTTCTTCTCCTTCATAGGCTTTTAACCACTGATCTACTGAAGGACAGGATGTGTAGGAACGTCCTTTGTATTTTTCCAGATAATCCAGCATTTCCGTAATATTCAATGACGGATCATCGGTAAAACTCTTTTCATCTGTGTAGATGGTCAAAGGGACGGTACAAAAATCCGGAATATCCAAAGTGTATAAGTCACAAGAAGAGTCGGCAATCATTCTCATTAGATGAACCTCCTGCTTGGAAATTGTATGCGATTTATAAACATGATAAAATAAACAAAAAGGCTGAAAGTGTAACAGTTTATACAAAACAGGAGAAAGTGTAACATCTATGAAAATAAAGACAGATTTAAACAGCCGGACGGTTTCCACCCGCATGGCAATCGGAGATGCCATACTGGATGAACTGGAACAGAAAGACTTTGATAAAATCAAAGTAGCACATGTGATTCAAAGAGCTAAGGTATCAAGAATGTCCTTTTACCGGTACTACGAAAACCTATATGATGCTTTATGCGATTATCTGAATATCGTTGTTAACGGCTATATGATTGAAGGCGGAGAACTGAATGATCCGGGCGTCTTTATGAAGCTGGAGCATATTGAGTTTTCACTGAATTATTTTGACAGATATTCCCGCTACTTTCTGATATTAAATCGACAGGGTTTATATACGATACTGATCGATGCGGTAAATGAATACATGATGAAGAACATTCTACCGCAGAAAAAACTGCATATGTATGAACTATATGCATATGCAGGTGGTCTTCTGAATTCCTTTTTAAAATGGGAGGAGGACGGAAAGAAGGAAACAGCCCATAACGTTGCTTTAATGATCTACCGGCTTTATAATCATGCAGACTTCCTTTAAGGGGAAGTTTTTTTAAGAACATATTTGTTTTGAGCATCTCATGCCCTTTTCAATCCTTCATGCAGTACAATAACAAATATCAGGAGGAACTTTATGTCACGTATTCAAATCAATGATACAATGCCGGATTTTGCATTCAACACCGCTTTCAACAATCATCTTCATCTGTCACAGGTTGCTAAAGGTAAAACCATTCTCTGGGTATTGCGATATATAGGATGTACGGTCTGTCGCTATGATGTACATATGATTGCCAAAAGATATAGTGAATTTTTGGAAAAAGGGGCGCAGGTCTATGTGGTTATGCAGAGTGATCAAAAGCATGTCCAAAATGATCTTGCATCTACGAATACCACTCTTCCTTTTGAAATTATCTGTGATCCTGAAATGAAAATATATAATATGCTCGAAATCAATCCGGCAGAATCAATGGAAGCATTAGCTGACGGAGTTCTGGATCAGCTGAAGGAAAAAGCTTCCAAAGCAAGAGAAGCCGGTTTTTCACATGGGGATTATGAAGGCAATGAACAACAGCTTCCGGCAATGTTTATTGTAGATGAAGATAGAAAAGTTCTCTATGCACATTATGCCGAAAATATCATGGATATGCCTTCCATCGATGAAGTCCTGGAAAAGATTTAAAAATTAATATTGAGTTTATGTGCTGAGTATGATATTATTCTTTAGCACATGGCGGCTATGGTGAAGTTGGTCAACACACTGGATTGTGGCTCCAGCACTCGTGGGTTCGAGTCCCACTAGTCGCCCGCTATGTAA
>CACXCB010000336.1 GCA_902766005.1 uncultured Erysipelotrichaceae bacterium
CTTTTCGTTATGACCAGTTAAAAGGAGGCACTCTTTCGAATGTCTCCTTAACTTAAAACTTGGTTTCACTTACTTTGCGTAAGATCCGGATTCATCTGGTATTTTGATAATTTCTCACAAAGTGCAGAAGTCTTCTACCGTACCCTTTTACAAATGAAGTTTGCCGGCTGGTTTGCACATGCCAAAGCCATTCTGATCGGACGTGTCCTGTTTGAATCCTCGGAAACAGGCATGACCTATGAAGAAGCCATCTCGAGAGCTTTCCCTGAAATCCCTGTTATCTATCAGGCAGATATCGGCCATACAGTACCTTCCATGACGATGATCAACGGCGCAATTCTGCATCTTTCTTATCAGAAGCACAAAGCCTCACTGACCTTTGAATTAAAGTAAATATCATTGAAATCATAATCCCGCAGTGCTAAAATTACTCATGCAAAACATGGGGCTTTAGCTCAGCTGGGAGAGCGCATGGTTCGCAATCATGAGGTCGCGGGTTCGATCCCCGTAAGCTCCATAAAGTAGTTCTCAGGACTACTTTTTTTTATGAGAAGTATACCTTAAAACCCTTGGACATTCTCTTGGGAAAAGTGTATACTGATAACACAACCGAAGAAAGAGTGGAATATGCAGAGGGATAAGACTGTCCATTCCACTCTTTCTTTTTTCTTCTGCATATCAAAACAGGAGGACTATATGAATAAAATTTACATCCAGCGCTTCAAACGGGAACCCCGTTCCATTCGAGTCATCTGGCATTATCCAAACAGCGAACCGGTGGAAACCATATTCTATCGACACATCGACGGATCATGGCATCCGGATCCCGAAACAAAACAGCGTGGCTCACAATTCATCCAAGACCTGAATGAAGCCATCATCCGATGGCATAAAAGAAGAAACACAAACCGTTATACGCCCATCCGGGTATGGTTTGCAAAGTAAAAAAAGCGGAATCCGCTTTTTTTATTTATATGCCAGTGATACTGCCTCGGGCACTTCTACAGAACTGACCATCTTGCCGATCGAACCGTCTTCATTGACTTTAAATGAAACAACGGTATCGGAATAACGGTTGGCACTGAGAAGATAACCATCCAGAAGGATGAAATCCCTTGGATGTTTGCCACCACAGGAAACCACCTGTACCAGAGTCGGTACCTGATCATTCAATTCCACAACAGAAATAATATCCTTTGTTCTTGTGGAAATATAGAGATAATGTCCATCATCGCTTAAACGGATTGCCGCACTGTCTCTTTTATGTTTTTCGCCATTTGGCAGAATAGAAACGGAGTGCAGGATTTCCCATGTGCCTGTTTTGATCACAAAGAGCTCATTGGACAATTCGGAGACCAGATAGAGGTATTCATTGTCATGGGAGAAAACGCCGTGACGCGGTCCTGTTCCCTGATTGAAACGGATGCTTCCCTTTCTGCTTCCCTGCTGATCATAAATCACAACGCGATCCAGGAACAGGGACGGAACAAGGATTAAGTCATTCCACAACAATACCTGATGGCATCCTCCGCCATCCTGAATGACTGTCGTATTTTCAAACTTCAGCCTGTCTTCTACAATACGCAATACACTGTATGTCCCTGCATGATAATTGGCAGTATAAATGCGGTCATCCTTTCTTGTCACATAACAGGATGTACCGTTTTCAAATGCTTTGGAGCTGATGATTTCTCCTTTCTCATTCACTAAGGCAACTCCGGAGCGCTGATCAAAATCACAGCTTGTGGTAATGATACCATCCTGATATTGGATATACTTTGGATTTTTAATTTCACACAGTAAAGAAGGATCACTCAGAATTCCGTCCTCGAAGGAAAACTGATAGATACCTTTACTATTATGGCTTGTATATGTGCCTGCAAAAACTGTTCTTTTCATACACTAATTATACCAGAGTTCATTCTAAATCATACAAAGATTTCAAGGATTCAAAATACAATTGGGCAATCTGCTGATACCCGTCTTCTTTTGTCCATCTGTCGACATCCTGTTGATTTGAGAGATACAGTTGTTCTACAACAATCGTCGGATATTCACATTTTTCCAATAATCCCCATGTTTCCAGTGCCTCTTCCATTGTTTCATCCACACCTTTAGTGATGACTTTATATGTCCCGTCTTCATATGGTTCATAGTAGAGACAGGAAACATCGGGTGTCCAGTCATCTTTTGTGAATGCAGTTTTGACTGCTTCGGCTATTTTAACACTTTCATCATGGTTTTTATGTGCAGGAGGCTGCACATAAATATGCATTCCCGAAGTTTCCTTATTGTGATCCCATGCTGCATGTATGGAAATGACAAGCTCCGGTTCAGCCTGCGTAATGATTTCTGTGCGCTGGGATATATCTGCATCGGTATTCTGTGGGTGACTGCGTATTACTTCAAATCTGCCATCTTCCGTTAACAATGTTTCCAGTGCTGTAACAACCTGTTCATTGAAATCGGATTCATTCAAAAGACCGATATTGCCTTTGTTTTCTCCGCCATATGCCGCATCCAGGACAATCGGGATTTTCTTTATGGCATGCGCTTTTCTGAATGTAAGCAGATTCCCTCCGATAACAAGAAGGAACAGCGCCAGAAGAACCAGGAACATCTTTGAATTGTTATTGGTTTGTTTTGTTTTCATCGATAGATTCCTTCCATTTCTTCCAGTGCCAGATCCGCTTTCAAATGGTCAATAATCTTTTTCACGGTAGTCTCCATGACACTTCCTGCGCGATAATCCGCTTCTGCCATAAAATTGGCCCTGCGGTCATCAATCAGCTTCTTTGCCACACCTTCAGCCTTCTTTGATTCAGGATTATATACGGCAATGGATTTACCGCCGTATTCCTTGACCAGTCTCATACAGGGAATATCCGTCAGCCCATCTGCGACATAAATCATCCTTGAAAAAGGAACAGGACGTTTTTTCGGATCAATGTATTCATTCAAGCCGTAATCGTCATTCTCATCCAGAACCTGTTTGTTGATGCGGAAGAGATATTGTGTCTTGGTTGTATAGTTGACAACCTGGGCCGGCCATTGGGCAATACCCGATTCATCATAATAATACTTGCAGGCATAGATCCTGGTAAATTCATCGGCAATTTTTGAACTCGAGATAATTTCGTTCATGCCGGAGGAAATGATGTAATGCTCAATGAGAAAACCGGCTTTTCTGCCATATGTGTTAATACGGTTGAACCATGTCTCAACCCCCGGATAAAAGACAATGTCTTCACCGATCTCTTTAAACATTTTCTTTGTCAACGGATTGCCTTGTTCATCAAACTTCTTCTTCAGCATATATAAGTATGCGGAAATGCCATCCATTTTGTTTCGGACGCTGATTTCTGTCACTTCATCCCAGAAATCAGAGCTTTTCTCATAACCAAGACTGGGAATCAGACTGTATTCCTGCATATCCCTTGTACAAAGTGTTTTATCAAAATCATATATCAATGCTGCTTTTTTCATAACATGTCACCTCAAAATACGGATCTTTAAATCTCTTTTTATTATATACAATTTATCGTATTTATAAACATTGAAAAAGAGCTGTTCCCAGCTCTTAGACATTCAATAGTTTGATGATTGCAGCGACGTAGATTTCTGCCTGCTTCAGCAGTTCCGCAATATCGACGTACTCGTTGGCATCATGAATATGGTAGTCTTTGCCCGGGAAGGCACAACCGAAAGCGATTGTGTTATCGATTCCCTTTGCATATGTACCGCCACCCATTGTCATCGGCTGCGTCTCCATGTCACCTGTTACTTCCTGATATGCTTCCAGCAAGGAAGTGACAAGCGGAGAGTCGATCGCAAAGAACAACGGCTCTGCGGTATGCTTGATTTCAACTACACCGTCTTCATCTTCAAGACGATCCTTCATCATGTTGACAACCTTGCGTGAACTCAATGTTACAGGAAAACGGATATCGACAGATCCTTCAATAACACCATCTTCCATCGAGATAACACCGTTATTCAATGTCAATGCTCCATATTCATCGGAACACTTGCATCCTAGCTTCTCACCATCTGTTGTCAATCCGAAATGAGATGCATAGAAATCCACAAACGGATCCTGGAAACCCGCTTCTTTCAAGCCCATCAGCAGATAGCTGATGGCATTGACACCGAGTTCCGGCATAGATGCGTGTGCCGCAACGCCCTGCAGATTGACCCTTGTGCCGTTTTCTTCTTCAATAATCTCAAATTCGAGATTGTTATTGTTGAAATAATCTTCCAGTTTCTTTTTCGAGAAAGTGCATCTGTCAACAAGAATCGTGCAGTTGCGGCATACAACATTCTTTGCAGTACCACCCTTGATTTCACGGATACCGGTACGCTTGGAGCGGTAAACTGCCCCAACCATGCCCTTTTCACCATGAACACCTGGGAAATCTCCATCAGGTGTAAAACCGAGTGTTACAGAACCTTCTTTTTCTACATAGTGCTTCAAGCATTTGGAACCTGTTTCTTCATTTGTTCCCATGATCAGGCGAATACGCTTTTTGACAGGGATGCCCATATCCCTGACAACCTTCATGGCAATCATGCTTGCGACTACCGCACCTTTGTCATCCGATACGCCTCTGCCATACAGAGTACCGTCTTTTTCAACCATCTCAAACGGATCGGTATTCCATCCGTCTTCTTTGAATGCAGGCACAACGTCAAGGTGACCGACGATACCGATGATATCATCACCTTCGCCCATTTCACCATAACCGATATAATTATCCAGATTTACGGTTTTGAAGCCATCCTTTTCCAGCATTCCCAAAGCAGTTACCAATGCTCTTTTAGGTTCTGGCCCGAAAGGTGCGTCTTCCTGTGGTTCGCCTTCCACGCTGTTGATGGATACCAGTGTGCCCAGTCTTTCGAGCAGTTCGTCACGGTATCCTTCTACCATAGATTTCACATCCATGATTCATACCTCCAAAATCCATACCATTATACAACATTTTTTCAAAAACGTATATCCAAGCACACCGGACAGTGATCTGAGCCGGTAATCTCATCAAAGATCAGCGCATCATTCACTTTTTCCATAATGCGCTCGGAAACCAGGAAATAGTCGATTCTCCATCCTGCATTTCTTGCCCGTGCCTGAAACCGATAGCTCCACCAGGAATACTGCACCTTCTCGGGATACAGCTCTCTGAAGGTATCTTTAAACCCTGCTGCAAGCAGTTGTGTCATCTTTTCCCTTTCCTCATCGGAGAAGCCGGCATTTTTATGATTGCTCTGTGGATTTTTGATGTCAATTTCTTCATGTGCCACATTCAGGTCTCCGGTGTAAATCACCGGTTTCTTTTCATCCAGGCTCTTTAAATGGGCTTTCAGCATCTCTTCCCATTCCATGCGGTAAGGCAATCTTACAAGACCTTCTTTGGAGTTAGGCACATAAGCACATACAAAATAGAATTCCGGATATTCCAATGTGATGACTCTGCCTTCCTTGGTAATATCCCCTTCGATTTCATAGGTGACAGATAAAGGCTCATGCTTGGTATAGACAAGCGTTCCGGAATACCCCTTTCTTTCGGCACTGTTCATATACATGTGATATCCATCAAATCGCAGGGAATCTGTCAACTGTTCCGGCTGCATCTTGGTTTCCTGAATTGCAAAGAAATCTGCATCCTGTGCAAGGAAAAAATCCGCAAAGCCTTTCTTCTCACATGCCCTTAAACCGTTCACATTCCATGATATGAATTTCATCCGGCAATTTTCCTTGTGGCATTCTTCAGCCATCTGGCCTCATCCACATCAAGATACGGGCTTAATGTTTCAAATACCATCTCATGATATTCATTGATCTGGTTGATATCATCATCATTCAGATATCTGCAGTCAATCGCTTCAAGATCATACGGACAATAGGTCAGGTTTTCAAAATACAGGAATTGTCCGTAAAAGTTCTTAACACCATTGCATACAAGCAACTCGTTTTCAATACGGATGCCCAGTTCATGCGGCAGATAAATACCAGGTTCATCCGTAACAACCATGCCCGGTTCAAGTGCAACATTCGGTTTGCCGCGATTGGACATGCCCCATCTGATGCCGTGAGGTCCCTCATGCACGCTCAATACATGCCCTACGCCATGGCCTGTACCGCACTGGTAGTCAATGTCCATATCCCACATCGGTCCTCTGGCAAGGATATCGAGGTTGTTGCCGCATGTTCCGTACAGGAATTTTGCCCTTGCAAGCTGCAGATGTCCCTTAAGAACCTTTGTATAATACATTTTCTCTTCTTCACTCAACTCGCTCAGAGAGATGGTACGGGTAATGTCAGTTGTACCGTCTTTATATGTTCCGCCCGAATCCACCAGCAGGAATCCCTTCGGTTCAATCTTTGCATAGCTTTGCTCGGTAGCACTGTAATGCATCATGGCACCGTTATCCTGATATGCGCAGATGGTATGGAAGGAAGGCTCAATATATGCCTTTTGTTCTGCACGCAATGCATAAAGATAATTCTGTGCAGATAGCTCTGTCATATCACCGTTTTCTACATTTTCCTTGACCCATTTGATGAAGCGTACCATCGCAACACCGTCTTTCACATGGGCATTGCGGATGTTTTTGATTTCCGTCTTGTTTTTGATTGCACGCATCATGGCTACGGGAGACGGCTGGTTCAGCAAGCGGTTATCGCCGGCAATACTTGTATAAAACAGCGTATTTAAAGTGCTGAGATCCGCCAGAATTGTCATTCCATGGAGTTTTTCCAGTTCTTTTGCGACAGAAGAATAGGATTTCAGGGTGACGTTGTTTTTCTTCAGATATGCTTTGACTTTCTCACTGATCTTAGCTTTATCGATAAACAGATTGACTTTTTTGTTTGTGACAATCGCAAAAGAATACATGACCGGTGTACATGCGATATCATTTCCCCTGATATTCAGCATCCAGCATGGATCTTCGAGCGCTGTCAGAACCAGCACATCGGCCCCCTTCTGTGCCATGGCTTCTCTGACTCTTTCTACTCTCTTTTGCACGCTTTCACCCGTGTATTTATCAGAAAGCGTATAAATCTCATCCTTAGGCATCTGCGGTCTATCTTTGCCCCAGATCGTTTGCACAAGATCGTCCTTGACATGCATTTTTGCATGTTTTGCCTTGCATGCCATTTCGAGTTTCAGTGCATCTTCCGCACTGACAACCCTGCCGTCAAAACCAATCACGCCATTCTGCGGTATGTTTTGGATGATATAATCCAGCGGATCGGGAATACCTTCCTGTTTCAGACGCATCAATGTGATACATGTACCTTCAAGTTCTTTCTCCGCCTGTGTAAAATACCTGCCGTCTGTCCATAAACCGGCAAATTTCTCTGTTACGATCACGCAGCCTGCTTCACCTGTAAATCCGGACATAAAAGATTTGCATTGAAAATACGGTGCTGTGTACTCTTGTGAGAGATGATCATCTTCATTGGGAATATAATAGATATCAATATGGTTCTCTGACATCAGTTCCCTTAGCTTTTTTATCTTTTCATTGACATTCATTGTATAAACCTCATGTAGTATTATAAACAAATTGCTCTGAATTACCACAGAAAAATTCTTTTAATATGAATTGACTCTGTAGCTTTTTTGATTAGAATGTTCGTATGAGACAAAAAAACACCGTTATTTTTATTGAAAACCTTCTTGTCAAAGCAAGTGAAGATACGATACAGAACCACCTCAGCGGATTAAAAGGAATGATTCATGTGGAAACCAGCTGCAAAGATCATACACTCAAAGCAGTGTATGATTCGGATGTTTTGCAGGAGAAGGATATCCTTGATGCGATTGAAGCATGCGGATACCATGGATATATCCATATCCCCTATTCGCCGGAAAAAAAGGAAGAACAGCATTTCACGCATCTATCTTTCCTTGTGATCGGATTGATCCTGCTGTTAACCATACTGGTACTGCAATTGATGCATTTCAGTCCTTTTTTATGCATGATCCCTTATTTTTGTATGGTTTTTATCCATTACCAGGCTGAACATGCCCATCATATTTTCCAGTATGTGATTTCCCTGATTGCCTTCCTATGCGCCTTCTATCTTTCTTTTCTCAATCCGGATGCCCACAGTTTTTATTTCTATGCAACCTGCCTTCTGTTCAGTGATACATGCATCACATGCTATCTCAGAAGTGCTCAGAAAAACACCTATGCAAGCAAAGTAACTTCCCTGTTACCGGATACAGCTTCAACATACCGCAATAAAACAGAAACAAGAAAACAGACCAGCAACCTCAAAAAAGAAGAAGTGATTCTGATCCGTCCCGATGAAATTATCCCCGTAGACGGCATGATTGTTCAGGGAACAGCATCGATTGACGAGTCTGCTTTAACCGGATCCAACAGGATTCTTGAAAAATCAAAGGGTTCTTATGTATATGCCCTCAGCAAATGTGTCAAGGGTTCCTGCCTGATCCGTACGGAAAAAGTAGGCGAAGAAACAGCCATGATGCATTTTGTACGTCTGGCGGAAGAAACCGCAACCGACCGGTCTTATCGCTCTCCGTTTCATTCTTTTGAAGGCTACCTGCTGCTGTTTTCAACACTTTGTGCCGTGCTTTCGTTCTTTGGCTGGCTGTTTTCCGGAAAAGATATCACCTTTTCTTTAACGGTTGCCATTTCAATACTTTCCTGTCTTTCCTTAAAGGCATTTCGTCTGTCCTCCAACCTGTCACTGATGAAATCAGCAAGAATTGCCTTGCAGAAACACATCCTCTTCAAAAACAGCAATAGTATCGATCTGTTATCGAAGATTGATACCGCCGTCATTGATCAGGATGGCATTATCACTGACAAACAGTTAACTGTCACTGATTTTATTCCTGCTGAAGGAATTGAAAAAGAATATCTGGAATATGCCGCATATTCACTGGCTTACAAATCCGACCGCCCGATCCATAAATCCGTTCTTCGCTATTTAAAAGGTGTACGAATGGCAGATACCAATCCCTCCCTGTATTCTTCCATGGCCTTGCAAAACAGAAAGTCCTTCCAGGATACGAAAAAACTGCAGGCAGGCTCCATGGATGAACTGCTGGCAAGGGATATTGACCTCGGCGATTGGCAACAGACTATACAGAATTTAAAGGAAGAAGGAAAAAGAATTATTCTGTATACCGAAGGAAAGAGAATCATCGGCCTGATTGCTGCAAGAAAGATGCTTCTTCCGGAAGCCGAGACATCCATCACAAGATTAAGGGAAAATGACATCGAACTCTTATTCCTGACAAACGGAACCGAAGAGGAAGCTGTCTACTTATCCAAAAAACACGGGATTGATCCCTATGTGCATAAACCGGGCAAACAGGCTAAGGAAGAAATTTTCCGGAATCTTTCCGAAGATGAAAAAACAGTTGCTTATCTGACCGGCAATTATCCCAAGGAGTCAATGGCAGATATTACCGCCTTCTTCTTCCAGCAGGCAGATACCGAGCACGGTTGTGCCGATATCGTTCTGTTCCGTAACCGTTTATCGGATTTTATTGAAGCAATGAAAATCTCACAGGACATGGGTGAAAAGACAATTCACCATGAAATTATGATCATCCTGTATCACTCTGTGATGATTCTGCTGTGTGCACTTGCTTTTCCGGCAATCACCGGCTATCCTTTACCGCCTTTTATCAGCTGTATAGTTTCCTTTATCGTCATCTTTCTTATGGAGAAGACAAAATAAAAAAGATTTGGATCAGGTCCTGCTGCTGCTATCCGACTTAACCTGTATATTTCCAAATCTTTTTTTACTTTTTCAATATCTGGATTGATGTTTCCAGTGAATCAATTTTCTTTGTTTATTTACTTTTTCCGTTACTATCATACGGAACATGAAATGTGATTTCTATGTATTCAGCCTTTGCTGAAAAGTTAGATATTCAATTTTGTCAGATCAAATTGTCCATTGGTCTGTCCTCATGCAGACTTTCACTTTCTTTTAAAGCTGGAATCCTTTTTGTCTATCTTTCAAGACATCTTCGCCCCTCTTCAAATTTCTGCATCATCTGAAGTGAGCGGCTCTTAATATTCGAGCAATACCTCTTTCATGGTCTGTACCTCGCTTTCTTATTATTTTTGGTACCTCTCTCTTTTGACACTTATATAGTAGCGGTAAATTTGTATCATTTAAAGACTATCATTTGCATTTTTTTTCAGCTATAATGATGTTGTTGGGTGCTTTGCATCCATATTTTTATTTTTTCAAAAAGAAAATGCCGGTTTTACAAGACACATTTGCCTGTAAAATCAGCATTTTTTTCTTCATGTTTTTGTAACAGTTTACCCATATCTTCAGGAAGCGGTGCCTGCACGATCATCTTTTCTTTTGTAAAGGGCTGAACAAATGTCAAACGATATGCATGCAATGCAACTCTTTTGATTTTTTCCGTTTTACCGCCATACAATACATCCCCAAGCAAAGGATGCCCGAGATGTTTCAACACAAAACGGATCTGGTGTCTTCTGCCGGTGATGATTTTCACTTTCACAATTGAATATCCATCACATTCCTGCAGAACTTCATATTCCGTAATGCTCTTTTTCCCATCCGGATCTTCTGTCATATGCATTCCATCGGTATCTTTACTCATGTACAGAATTACCCGGTCTTTGTCTGTCGAAAAACTGCCTTCAGCCAAAGCGATATATTCCTTTGTCAGAATACCTTGTGCTCTTTGGCTTTGCATTCTTGCGCATGCCGGCTGGCTTTTGGCATACATCATGCACCCGGAGACTTCCTGATCCAGCCTTCCCACAGTATGGATTTTCACGCCATGCAGATAATTCTGCACCATCGTTCCGGCATCATCATCAACATGTCCTTTGGAAGGATGAACCGGCATGCCTGAGGGTTTATTGATGACAATCAAATCATCATCTTCATACAGAATGTCCGGAGTATTCATACTGCAAAAATGTATTTGATCCTTTTCATCAAAACAGATTTTTAATATATCTTCGGCATGAACAATCGTATTGGTTCTCGTCCTTGTTCCGTTCAGGACGATTCCCTCCTCCATGAATTTCAGTCGGGAAATCTCTTTTCTTGTAAAGGATGAAGACAGGATGGCTTTTATTGTCATGCCATCCTGTTTTTCATTGATTTGATAAACAAATTCTTTTTTCATCTTAAGCGGCAATCTGGCTTCTCAGATAGCTGTCGATGAATCCATCCAGCTCTCCATCCATAACAGCCTGAATATTACCTACTTCGTAGCCTGTACGCAGATCCTTGACCATCGTATACGGACAGAAGACATAGGAGCGGATCTGTGAGCCCCACTCATTGGCTTTGACTTCACCCTTGATATCCTTCATTCTCTGTTCATTTTCACGGATTTTGATCTGCAGAAGCTTGGATTTCAGCATATTCATGCAGGCTTCCCTGTTCTGGATTTGTGATCTTTGGGTCTGGCAGAATACAACAATGCCTGTAGGCTTATGTGTCATTCTGACAGCACTGTCGGTTTTGTTGATATGCTGGCCGCCTGCACCTGATGAACGCATGGTCACGATATCGAGATCCTTGTCATCGATTTCAATTTCCATGTCATCGTCAAACTCAGGCATGACTTCCACAGAGGCAAAAGATGTATGACGTCTTGCGTTGGAATCAAACGGTGAGATTCTCACCAAGCGATGTACACCGTTTTCCGCTTTCAGGTAACCGTAAGCCATATCGCCTTCCAGTTTCAAAGAGACGGACTTAATGCCGGCTTCTTCACCATCCTGATAATCGAGCAGTGTCATCTTGTAACCACGTTTTTCCGCCCATCTGACATACATCCTATACAGCATTCCTGCCCAGTCCATGGCTTCTGTTCCGCCCGCACCCGGATGAATTTCCAAGATGGCATTGTGGCTGTCATATGGTCCGGACAGGAGTACCTGAATCTCAAATTCCTCAAATTTCTTCATTGTCTCTGCATATTCTTCCTGCACGAGCTCATTCATCTCTTCATCGTAGGAAGAAGCCAATTCATTGACACTGTCAGAAAGATCTGCAAGTGCAGACTGCAGGCTCTTATGTGTTTCCACAAGTTTTTTCATTCCGTTTGTATCACGGATAATACGTTGTGCTTTTTTCTGGTCATTCCAGAAATCAGCTGCATTCATCAATGCATTGTTTTCTTCAATTTTCTTCTCCTTAGACGCGAGGTCAAAGAGAGTAGCCAAGCGACTCCAATTTGGCCTGGCTCTGGCTGACGCCCTGTTTCATTTCAAATAATTCCATATATTCCTCCTGATTACTGTTCCTGCTGTGCAGGCACGACTTTTACATTCATACAGAAGCTGACAATCTCCTGTGCGATTGTTCTCATCATATCCTCAAACAGCTGGAATCCTTCACTGACATATGCCTGTAACGGATTGTTCTGCGCATAGGAGCGCAAGCCGATACCGTCACGCAGCTTGCTCATCGTATCGATATGGTTTGACCATGCACGGTCGAATGTGCGCAATGCGACTTCCTTTTCGATACCGCGAATCTTAAGCTTAACCGGTTCAATTTTCTGTTCATAGTAATTCCATGCCTTGTCGACACAGATATCGATGATTGTTTCACGGTTTCGGCCCTGAATATCCTCGATTTTGACAATGTCCTTGAATCCGATATTGTTTAATGCATTCACCAGTTCCTTTGTATCAACATCATGTGCCTTGGACTCAAAATCCGTATGCGACGCAACCATATCCGAAATCACTCTCTTGAACATGTCCTGAATAACACTATGGACATCGTCATTTTCCAGAATGAAGTTTCTCTGTTCATACATTGTTTCTCTCTGTTGTCTCATGACATCATCATATTGCAACAACTGTTTACGGGCATCATAGTTGACACCTTCCACTCTTCTTTGGGCAGAAGAGATGGATTTGGTGACAGTTTTGGATTCAATAGCCGTATCGCCCAGTGAGGCAAACAGACCTTCCATTCTTTCCGAACCAAAACGAACCATCAGATCATCCTGCACGGAAACATAGAAACGTGACATGCCTGGATCTCCCTGTCTTCCCGCACGTCCTCTCAACTGGTTGTCAATACGTCTGGATTCATGCCTTTCCGAACCAAGGACACAGAGTCCGCCAAGTTCCCTGACACCTTCACCGAGCTTGATATCGGTACCACGGCCCGCCATGTTTGTCGCGATGGTAACCGCACCCTTCTGGCCTGCCATAGCGATGATTTCTGCTTCTCTTGCATGGTTTTTAGCGTTCAATACATTGTGGCGGATCTTCATGTCCTTGAGATATTTGGAGATGATCTCAGAAGTTTCAACCGCAATTGTACCCACAAGTACAGGCTGCCCTGCTTCATGTCTTTCCTTGACTTCATTGACAAGTGCTGTATATTTCGCATGCTTTGTACCGTATACCGCATCCGGATAGTCAATTCTTGCCACCGGTTTGTTTGTCGGTATCTCAAAGACATACATATTGTAGATTTCCAGGAATTCCTCTTCTTCGGTCTTGGCTGTACCGGTCATGCCGGCAAGCTTGTTGTAGAGACGGAAGAAATTCTGATAAGTAATGGTAGCCATGGTTGTAGTTTCCTGCTTGATGGAAATACCTTCCTTGGCCTCCACTGCCTGATGCAAGCCATCAGACCATTGTCTTCCCTTCATGAGACGACCTGTATTCGGATCAACGATAACGATCTCGTCATCCTCTTCATCCACTACATATTCAATATCTCTCTGCATGACATAATTGGCCTTTAACGCCTGGTTGATATGGTGCAGAAGCTGTGTATGAGCAAGATCATAGAGATTCGTAATACGGAAGACTCTTTCCGCCTTGGTGACACCCTGTTCCGTCAGCTGGACAGTTCTCGATTTGACATCCACTTCATAGTCTTCATCATTCTTCAGTTTCTTGACAAAACGGTCAGCCTGCAGATACAGGTTGGCAGTCTGCTTTTGTCCGCCGGAGATGATCAACGGGGTTCTTGATTCATCAATCAGGATGGAGTCAACCTCATCGACGAGCGCAAAATTGAGCTCCCGCAATACACGATCCTGAACTCTTGTGACCATATTGTCACGCAGATAATCGAATCCAAGTTCGGAGTTGGTTGTATAGGTAATATCACATGCATATGCCGCACGCTTTTGAGCCTTTGTCAATTGTCTCAGGTTAAGACCGACTGTCAGTCCCAGGAATCTATGAATTTCACCCATCCATTCGGAGTCACGCTGGGAAAGATATTCGTTTACCGTTACAACATGCACACCCTTGCCTTCAAGTGCATTCAGATAAACCGCCATGACAGAAGTCAGGGTTTTACCTTCACCTGTCTTCATTTCAGCGATATCGCCACCCTGCATGACAGCAGCACCCATCAGCTGTACAGGATACGGGAATTCCCCGATCACACGGCGACAGGCTTCTCTTGCTGTAGCAAAAGCATCGACAAAGATATCATCCAGCGTTTCACCGTTTGCCAGTCTCTGTTTCAGCAGCGGTGTCATCGCTTTCAGTTCATCATCTGTCATGTTCTTATATTTTTCTTCGAGATCCAGAACAGGCTGGATCTTCTTTTCAATCTGTTTTAACTTTCGTCCGTCTTCATTAAAAAGCTTGGAAATAAAATTTGCCATAATATATTCCTCCCGGGTACATACAAAAAGCCATTCTATTATATATTCCAAATAGGAAAAACGCAATTTATTAGGTTTTTCAATTTCATCCGTATCTTTCCTTCCTGTTACTCACCCACAAGGGATTTGCGGAAACCGTATAAATGCGAATGATATGCTTATGAGGATCAAGACAGCGGATTGCTCCTTTTAAGGTAGAACCGGTGGTAACCGTATCATCACAAAGAAGGATTCTCTTTGGCAGAACAATATCCGGTTTCAGGCGAATACCTTGTGTCATCTTTTCCCGATCCGGTTTATGCAGAAGCTTCTGGTCCATATCGGATGTCTTTTCAAAAGGCTCCAGCATTTCCAGGCCTGTGCACGCAAACATTTCCTGCAAATGATGAAAACCTCTTTCTTCTTCCTTCTTCATCGTGCTGGGAAGCATAAGCAGCGTATACCCATGATATTTTCGCTTCAGCTTATCTTTTACTTCAAATAAAAATACATCTTTCAAAGCTTCATCCTTCAATTCCTTAAACTGGATCAGACACTCTGAAAAAGCATCGTTATATACATATGATGCCTCCCCGGAAATACCGTCAATCCTGAATCTGACATTTCTTCTTTCCCATTTGCTTCGGCATCTGTAACAGAGCGGATCCTCACCAAACAGGATATCCTTTAAATCTCCTGTGCTTTTTTCCTTATCGCACATGATGCAACGATTCATTTGCCTCCTCCAGTTCTTTTACACATTCATCTACCAGTTCGCTTTTTTCAGTGCACAGAAACAGGACATCCCCTTTTGGATAAGCAAATGTTCTGCCGGCTCTGCCTGCCATCTGTATCAGACCCGCTTTATCAAAAACAGGATGTTCCGCATGATAAACGCAAATATCCACACCGGGTATCGTCACACCCCTTTCCATAACTGTCGTACAGATCAGTATACCGTTTTCTTTTTTTCGGAATTTTTCAATTCTTTCATCCCTGTCCGGCGTTTTGGAAGTGCAGAAATCACATGCGTAAAACCATCGTAATAATTTATGCAGATATTCAGCCATAACAACAGAAGGCACAAATACCATGCGCGGATGAGTGCGATGCACATTAAGCCAATTGTATAACTCAATCAGCATCAATAAGGAACTGACCTTCACCTTAGGTACAGGCAATGGTTTCCCGTGAGGCCTTTGTTTTAGGATCAGCATCGTCAATGTTTTATCTCTGACTCTTTTCTTCATCTCTTCATCCGGCGTTGCGGTAAGATAAATCATATTGCCTCTGCAGGCTGTTCTGGCAATGCCATGTAAAACATCATTGCCGCGAAAAGGAAAAGCATCCGGTTCATCCAGTATCAGCAAATCAAATGCTTGGTAATATC
>CACXCB010000337.1 GCA_902766005.1 uncultured Erysipelotrichaceae bacterium
CATACCCACAGCGAAGGGCTTTCATAATATGGATCGTTCCAGTCGCAAACCGTCAAGAATGACTCTTTTACCCCTAAACCCCTTGATGGGAAGAATAAGGGAAGATCATGCAACTGTTATCAAATTGTTATCAAAGGAACCTTTGCGAAGCCGGAAAGCCTTGATATTACTGGGTATTCCGGTTTTAGTATCTCACTCCCACTCAATTGTTCCCGGTGGCTTAGATGTTATATCATAAGCTACACGGTTAACATGTTTGACTTCATTAACAATTCTTGTTGAAATACGATCAAGAACATCAAAAGGAATTCTTGCCCAATCCGCTGTCATACCGTCAATTGAAGTAACTGCTCTGATAACTACTGTATAGTCATATGTTCTTTGATCACCCATAACACCGACTGAACGGATATTCGGAAGACAGGTAAAGTATTGCCAAATATCTCTGTGCAGGTTTGCATTCCGGATTTCTTCTCTGAGAATTGCATCGGATTCTCTGACAATTTCCAGTTTTTCTTCCGTGATTTCGCCAAGAACTCTTACGCCCAAACCCGGCCCCGGGAATGGTTGTCTCCATACCATTTCTTCAGGAAGTCCTAATTCAATACCCAATGCCCTGACTTCATCTTTGAACAATCTGTTTAAAGGTTCAATGAGTTTGAAATTCATATCTTTAGGAAGACCGCCTACATTATGGTGTGATTTGATCGTTTGTGCAGTTTTTGTTCCGCTTTCTATTACATCCGTATAAAGCGTTCCCTGTGCCAGCCATTTGATATCTGTGCCTTTCAACAGTTTTTGTACTTCATCACGGAACGTATAGACAAATTCTGCACCGATGATCTTTCTCTTTTGTTCAGGATCTTCAATGCCTTTTAGTTTGGATAAAAACCTTTCTGAAGCATCGATTTTAATCAGGTTTAAATCCATATTGCTGGAGAAGGTTTCCATGACAGATTCTGCTTCCCCTTTTCTCAACAGTCCATGATCAATGAACATGCAGTAGAGATTTTTACCGATTGCTTTGTTCAATAAAGCAGCAACAACCGAAGAATCAACTCCTCCGGATAAACCCAAAAGAACTTTGTCATCTTTCACCGTTTCCTGAATTTGTTTTATTTGTTCATTCACAAAGTCTTTCATCGACCAGTTGGCATCTGCCTGACATATTTCAAAAACAAAATTTTTTAACATATCCAGGCCGTATTCAGAGTTTCTGACTTCCGGATGAAACTGAACAGTGTAGATCTTCTTTTCGATATTCTGGCTTGCTGCATAAGGACAGGTAACGCTTTTGGCTATTCCTTCAAATCCCGGTGCAAGTTTAGAAACCTGATCACCATGGCTCATCCAGACAACCTGTTTCTTCGGAAGATTTTTGAAAAGCAGTGAATCGTCGATTTCGATCTCAGCTCTTCCGTATTCTTTTTTATCAGAGGCACTGACTTTTCCATCATTCATATAATGTGTCATTTGCATTCCGTAACAGATTCCCAAAATCGGCAATCCTGATTGAAAGATAGCCGGATCACATTTCGGTGCATCTTCATCGTAGACACTGTTTGGCCCTCCGGAAAAAATAATTCCTCTTACATCCTGCATTGCTAAAATACTATTTAAACTTGTATCTCCGGGAAGCAATTCACTGTATACACCGAATTCTCTGATTCTGCGGGCAATGAGCTGGTTGTATTGACTGCCGAAATCTAAAACAATGATTTTATCTGCCATATGTTTTCTCCTTTGACGTAAATAATTTACCTGTCATTTCCACGATTTGCAAGACATGCTTGCACAAATCCGTTAAATAAAGGATGAGGTTTATCAGGTCTGCTCTTAAATTCGGGATGATATTGTACACCGATGAAGAAATCACAGCTTTCGTTTTCTACAGCTTCAACAAGATTTCCGTCAGGAGATGTTCCTGCAATCATCATTCCATGTTCTTCAAATTCTTTGCGATATGCATTGTTAAATTCATATCTGTGTCTGTGTCTTTCAGATATTCTATTTGTTTTATAACATGTTTCTAAAAGAGTTCCTTCCTTTATAACGCATGGATATGCACCCAAGCGCATTGTTCCGCCTTTATTCATTTCATCATTCTGGTCCGGCATAAAATCAATGATTTTATGTGTACTTTCAGGATTGAATTCATTTGAGTTTGCATCTGAATATCCTAGTACGTTTCTTGCAAATTCTATTGAACAGATCTGCATTCCTAAACATAAACCAAGATACGGAATATTATGCTCCCTTGCATAACGTGCTGTTTCAATCATTCCTTCAATCCCGCGGTTACCGAAACCTCCCGGTACACAAATACCATCAATATCTTTAAAGCACTCTTCAGCATTTTGGAATGTTACTTCTTCGGAATCAATCCATTTCATATGAATATGTGCGGAATGTGCATATCCTGCATGTTTCAAAGATTCAATCACGGAAAGATATGCATCATGCAGTTTTACATATTTGCCCACCAAAGCAATATTGACTTCTTTTTCAGGATTTTTTATTCTTTCAAGCAGTGCATCCCATTCATTCATATCAATATTGCCGACTTCCAGATGTAATTCTCTGCATACAATTGCGGATAAATTCTGCTTCTCCAGCATAACCGGAGCTTCATACAGATCTTCAACGGTTGTATTTTCTATAACACAATCCTGTTTTACATTACAGAATAAGGAAATCTTGTTTTTAACATCCTGTGGCAGATGTCCGTCGCATCTGGCTACAATGATATTCGGGCGAACACCTTCTACCTGTAATTCTTTTACAGAATGCTGGGTAGGTTTGGATTTATATTCATCTGAGCCTGAAATATAAGGAATCAGCGTAACATGAATAAAACACACATCTTCAGGATGTTCTATGGAAATCTGGCGAATGGCTTCTATAAAAGGCTGCGATTCAATATCACCAACCGTTCCGCCGATTTCCGTTATGACAATATCAGCTTTTGCTCTTTCACCTACTGAATAGATAAATCTTTGAATTTCATTTGTGACATGCGGAATGATCTGTACCGTCTGGCCGAGATACTCTCCTTTTCTTTCTTTTTGCAGAACATTCCAATATACCTTTCCGGTTGTCAGATTGGAATATTTGTTGAGGTTTTCATCAATAAATCTTTCGTAATGTCCCAGATCCAGATCCGTCTCTGCACCGTCTTCTGTGACAAAGACTTCACCATGCTGAATCGGTGACATGGTTCCCGGATCCACATTGATATACGGATCCAATTTTTGTGAAATGACTTTAAAACCCCTTTGTTTTAAAAGCCTGCCGAGAGAAGCAGCGGTAATTCCTTTTCCAAGCCCGGAAACAACACCGCCGGTGACAAAAATGTACTTCATAAAACGCTCCTTCCAACAAAAAATGAGGGCAATAAACCAAACGGCTTTACGTCGTTTTTTTTATTGTCCTCAATGACTCTAAGATTATATGACTATCTTTTTTACAATGCAATAACAAATTCACATTGTTTTTCCTTTTATTTTTCAGTAAGATTATAAGTAGGAAAAATATGGAGATGCATATGAAACTATTCAAGAAAATCTTTCATAAAAAAGAAGAGGAAGAAACAGAATCCATCGCTTTCGAGATGGACGAAGTAACAGAAGAAATGCCTGAATCACGCTATACGGAAGAGTATCAGGAGTTTGTCGAAAAGAAACTGGAAGAAGAGCCGGATATTGATCCTTTTGCCGATCTTGCCGCAATGGAAGATGATGGTGAAGAATAACCATGATACACAAAAAGCAACGCTTTGTATGCGTTGCTTTTTAATTAAATCTGACAATTTTATTTGCAAGATGATATACCATGTTGGTAAAGGACATGCCTCCTTTGCCCGGTATATCAATCAAAGCCAAAGCAGTTTTCTTTTGGAAATAATCCGTCCATTTTTCATCAAACTGACGGCAGTTTTCCCACATCTTTGCGATATCCGCATCGGTTTCTTCCGATCTGTTTAAACGTGTGAAGACGATGCCGATCGCAAACATCATAAACATTTCATGTTTTAAATACCGTAGCTTCTTCTTGTCCTGAACATCATCGAGATGAAAGCTTTTAAAACAGTATTCTGCAACCACAAGCTGGTGCTTATAGCGTTTTTTCATGACGCTTTCCTGCACGGACTGGTCGGCTCTTCCGATACTGTACAAGTATAAGTCCTTATTCAGATAATACATGGTTTTCACGTTTTTCAGATTTCCGCAGATCATGTAATTATCTTCATAGAATATATGCTTTGGCAATATAATATTTGTTTTCCTCATCAGGTCTGTACGGAAGGTGCAGGAATGAATGGTTAACAGCTGATACATTTTAAACCTTTTGGTTTTATTCCAAAGGAATACTTCATTTTCAGGAAGCGCATTGGCGTAGTTGATGGATCTGTCACCTTTTCCATCCGCATGCACATAGTAGTAATTGGTGACAAAAAGATCTACACCGCCATGGTTTTCTACATCTTCCAGCGTATCCAGGAATAAGCCGAAATCCTGACTCAGCGTATCATCACTGTCAACGACCTTGTAATAGATTCCTGTTGCATGTTTCAGGCCCTGGTTGATGCCTTCACCATGTCCTCCGTTTTCCTGATGCACTACTTTTACCGTATCCGGATATTTGTCAACATATTCGTCTGCAATTTTACCCGTGTCATCAGTAGAACCATCATCAATAATAATGATTTCAATTCTTTCTCTTTCCGTAAGAAGACTGTTCAGACAGTTTTTCATATATGCCTGCGAATTATAACAGGGCACAGCAATTGTCAATAGCTTCATAACGATTCCTTTCTGCATGCATATAATTGATCAGCCATCTTCACAATCAGATCTTCACATTCCAAATTTGTTTTCCATTTGGAAGAAATGCTGTCATAGCCGACAATACAGCCGAGAATATTACCGGTTACCGCACCGGTGGAATCACAATCCCCGTCATGGTTGACAGATACCGTCATGGCTTTATCAAAGTCTTTCTCATACTTCAGTGCGCAATATAAAGCAACTGCCAATGTCTCTTCGCCAACCCAGCCTTCACCCAGGTTCTTCAGATTCTCCTGGTCGTCCTGATCATTCTCGGTGTAGGAAACAGATCTTCTGACAAGACGGTCAAGATCATTGATGAAATCATTTTCACAGAAAATCTCATTCACGATCACACGTGTTTCCTCGATTGCATCCCTTAAGGATAATTCCTGATTGATTAATAAATACACCAGTCCGGAAAGGAATCCGGATGGAATGTATCCTAAGGGATGGCTGTGGGTAATTGCGGCAGCTTTGGCACCGAGAAGTATTGCTTCCTTCAAATCTATCTCAGAACTGAATAAACCTAAAGGTGCAGCACGCATGATTCCTCCACATCCCTTGCTGTTGTTCAAAGGATGGGTAAATGTACCCATATTCCCACTTTCAAGTGCATTCAGGCAGGTGATGCCCGGTGCTCTTCTTGCATACAATTCCCTTCTTTCGAGTAATCTGCATACATTGGGATGACTGCTTGTACCTGTCTGCGTATATAGCCAATCAAGATATGCCTGATAAATGTTTTCTGTAATATCTCCCTGATTGTTTACGGCGTTAAGTATGCCTTCCGCTGTAAACAGTGTCATCTGCGTATCATCGGATATTACAGCTTTGCCGCTTTCATTTAATGCGTATCCCTGAATACCTTCAGGTCCGAATTCTCTTTGAATCTCTCTGTACTTTAAAAATTCTACGGGATACCCCAAAGCATCACCGATTGCCCCGGCAACAAGGCATCCTCTGATTTTATCCTGTTTCATTTTTCCTCCTGTTGAAAAAGGCTCTGTTAAGAGCCTTGTGTCATCTTCAGTAAATCCTCTAACGGATTGGTTGATGCAGGTTTCTCCGGTGCTTTTACCTTAACAGTAAAGTCAAAATCTTCCTTGATCAACAATGTCATTGATGCTTCAGGATCTTTCACAAGACGATTTGCCTGGGAAAGAATCGCATCTTCAACAACGTTTCTTGCAAGTCTTCCGTTACCGGCTTCTGCAGCATTGATGGATTGCACTTCGTTGAAATATGCTTCTAACGGCTCATAAACATCTTCCGCAATCTCATATCCTTTTCCTTTTGCCTGTAAAACAGCGATCTTTCTGAGTTCTTCTCCGGTATAATCCGGGAAGTTGATCAGATTCGGAAATCTGGATTTCAGTCCGCTGTTGGACTCAAGAAATCCTGCCATTTCTTTCTTATATCCGGCCAGAATGACAATCAGGTCATCACGGTTATCTTCCATGGCTTTAACCAATGTGTCAATTGCCTCAAGGCCAAATGAATCATCTTTTCCCCTGTAGAGGGAATATGCTTCATCAATAAAGATTACACCACCGATAGCTGATTTAATGACAGACATAGTCAATGGTGCAGTCTGTCCGACATATTGTGCAACAAGATCCGCTCTTGTTACCTCTACAAGCTGTCCCTGGCTCAATGCACCGATCGCCTTCATGTAGCGGGAAATCAAACGTGCAATGGTTGTCTTGCCGGTACCCGGATTACCTGTGAAGATCATATGCATGGAAAGAGCAGCTGTCTTCATGCCCTGTTCCTTTCTCTTCTGCTGCATGGCAATATGAGACTGCAGGGAACGGATATAGGTCTTGACTTCCTCCAGTCCTACAATCTGATCCAGTTCTTTATTGACCGCTTCAATTTCCTCTTCGGAATTTTTGGATCTTGAAAGAACGGTTGTAACCTCGCCATATACCGCAACCGGTTTATCCTCTTTGACAATCACATTGACGGTTTCATCCTTTCCAAGATTTTCATTCAAAACCATGTGGCTCAATGAAACGTAGAAATCATAGAACATGGATGAAATAGCTTCAGCTCCTTGTGTCTTGTCATAATGGGCAGCAACCCATTCCTCTGTTTCAGGAGAAATTTTTGTATAGACATGCAGATTTTCTGCAGATTTTCTCTTCAGTTTTTCCGCATTGTTATGAATAATGACTTTGACGCTTTCTTCATCCAGAGCTTTTAAAGTGATTGTATCCAGCACATGGTACATGAAATCGGCACCGAATGCGTCCTGCACTTTCGAAGGACTGTTCTGTGTAATGAAAATCAGATATTTTCCTTCTGCAGATAATGAATCCACTGTGTTAGTGACCAATCCTGTCTGGTTTTCGACAAGAACGCCTTTTGTCAATACATAACGTTTGTTCAATGTGACACTGCCTGTTGTAGCGAGCGAATCAACCATTCTTAAGAATGAAGGAAATCCGTTTTCAAAATGCTCAAAACAGATAACAGATCCTTTCCCCTGTAATGCTTCATAAAGATCCTGTAAGAAAATCTGTTCCTGCGCACCGCTGGTATATCTGCTCATGTCAATTGTATATACTTCATCTGAGGCAAACACGTTTTTCTCACTCAGGGATCTTGCCATTTCCATGACAGCTTCATGCCTTCCCGATCCTCTTGGTCCGGAAACAAGAATGACATTCTTCGGCATGCCTTTTTCTTCACCCATGACATAAGGTCTTCTGAAGGCAATGATCATCTGGCGCAAAGCGTCTTTCTGTCCCATGATCTTGGATGTGATGACATTGTAAATTTCATCAAAAACAGTCGCGGAATCAAAATTGCTGACGACCTTTTTTTCTTCCTCGGTTCCGTAATCTCTTCTGATGTCAGCCTCGAGCTGATCCATATCCATATTGGAAATATCGATGGATGATGGTTTTTTCATTTCATTGCTTAAAGCATCAAGATCCTTCTGTTGCTGAAGAAGGATACGGTTTAATTCATCCATCGCATAATCTGCGCTCTTCAAGGTCTCTTTGACTTCCTTTTCATGTGCATCGATTGACAACTCGATTTCCTTGGAAGCCTGATCGGATTCATATGCTCTTTTTCTGCCCAGGACTTCATTCCAAAGGCGTTCTTTTTCATCTCTTCTTTTATTTCCCATAGTGTTATCCCTTTGATTGTGTCATCTTGCCTTCATTGGTTAAGCCGTCTTTCTGTAAAACAGCTTCCAATGTCGAAATATCCGCTGCCAGGTTAATGAAATCCTGGTCTGTCAGGCTGGAAATGATTGTCTTCATGGCATCATTGATCAGCTTGATTGTACGGTTCAGTTTCTGTCTTGTATCCTCATAGCTCGGATCACTCTTAGCTGCCTGCAAATTGTCATACTGTCTGAGAATCCTGACCAGGATCGGCAGATAGTATTCATACAATTTCTTTAACTTATCCTTGGAATCGGGAAATCTTTGTTCCAGAGTGCTGATCTGTTTCAGCAGGCTGTATGTTTCATGTAAACCGTTTGTAATATCCTCATCGGGAATGTTTTCATTGAGGCGGTTGATCTCTTCCATGAAATCACTTGCAGACTTTTTCTTTTCCTGCGGTTGAGCTTCTTCCTGCTTTGTTTCCTGTTTGACTTCCTGCGGCTGTACGGACGGTGTTTCCACAACTTCCGCATCAAATACTTCCGGTTGTGCCTGCTGCTCTGACATTCTGACCAGTTCGGCAAGAATCTCATTGTAGGAATCCGGATATCTTCTGCCGAAATCATTCAGCGAGCAGATATATGTTCCATCACGATAAACATCCAGGCTTGCCAATGATGCATATCTCTGTCCATGAATACGCAGATCGATGTTTGATCCGATCGGCAGATATCTTCTTGCCCTGAACCAGTTGCGCAGGTATACATTCACCTTTGCCATCTGGCTTGGAGAATATCCGTTTCTTGTTGTGGAACGATAATAATTTCTTGTTCGGGTATATCCGTCCTGATAGCTGCTGTTCTGCGATTCCTGTTTCCTGCTGGAATTGACTGCAGCCATGGTAATTGCCAGAACTGCGCCAATGATCAGCAATAAGGGAAAGATTGAGCCTCCGCCAAACACAAAGATTAATATCAATATCCAGAAAAAATCACTGTTACTATGTCTTCTTCTCATTTTACGACCTCTTATACCATGAGATTATAGCATATTCCGTCTCATTTTATATGATGTTATGCGTACGATTTTTTTCTTTTTAAATAAAAACCATTGCCCGGATAGTTTGATAATACTACCAGCACACTCCTTGTGAGAAAAAACATTTATATCACATAGACAGCCGACATAAAAAGCTGCCATGAGGTATCATGACAGCTTTTATCAGTCTTCTTCCAACAAATGCCGCAGAATCTGCTTGCGGTCTGTAACAAACATCTTTGTGATGCGATAGCTCATCGTCTCTTCATAGGAACAAGGATGCATCTGTCCATCGTCAAAATTGATAATTTCCGCATCCTCAATCCCCATGAGAATCGGAGAATGCGTAGCAATAATAAACTGTGAACCGGATTTCACGCGATTGCAGATTTCCAACAGTAATGTGAGTTGCCGCTGTGGTGACAATGCGGCTTCAGGTTCATCCAGAAAATACAGCCCTTCTTCAAAGAAGTGATTCTGTATCAGCTTTAAGAAACTCTCTCCATGAGATTTCTCATGGTATCTTTCGGAAGGATGATCCCCATCGGCATAATCCATTTCTTTTGTAGCGACATTATAGAAGCTCTCTGCACGCAGGAAATATCCCCAGCTTTCCCTATAAGGTCCTCTTTGCAGATGTATAGCCTCCCATAACGGGGAATGAGAATCATATGTGGAAAAACGGTAATTCTTGCTGCCACCTTCCGGGTTGAATCCGCAGGATACGGCAAGGGCTTCAAGAAGTGTTGATTTTCCCGTTCCGTTTTCTCCGGCAAAGAACGTAACCGGCTTATGAAATGCAAGGAATTCACAATTCCGCAATGCGCCAATCCGATGCAGATAGCTGTTTTGATCCACTTCATCCCAAGCAATGGAAAACCCTCTGACAAAAAGACTATTGTTTCCGCTTGGCAATCTCCTCTTCCTCCAGCTTTCGGTAAGCAACTTTTCCTACGAGCGTCTTCGGCAGTTCATCACGGAATTCAATTTCTTTCGGCATTGCATATTTTGCAATGTGCTTACGGCAGTATGCCATGATGTTTTCGCGTGTTTCCTCATCTGCTTTCACACCCGGTTTCAACATGATAAATGCCTTGACTGCCTGCATCTTATACGCATCCGGAATACCGATAACACAGCTCATCTGCACCATTTCATGGGCATCGATAATATTTTCCAGCTGTGCGGGATAGACATTATATCCGGAAGAGATAATCATTCTCTTCGCCCTTCCCTTGAAATAGATAAATCCCTCATCATCCATGACACCCAGATCGCCTGTATACACCCATGTCAGGCCATCGGCATGCTTCCGTAATGTATGTGCTGTTTCTTCAGGATTATCCATATAGCCCTTCATGACAGTCGGACCGGCTAACAGGATTTCTCCTTCTTCACCATACGGTACTTCTTCATCCGTATCCGGTTTGACAATCTTAATATAGGTATCAGGGAATGGCAATCCGATACTGCCTTCCTTATAACGATCACGCGGTGTCAGGCAGCAGGCGGTAACGGTTTCCGTTGTGCCGTATCCTTCTCTGACCTGAATGGCAGCTTTGTGATCTGCCAGAAATTTATCAAACTTCTTTTTCAGTTCAATGGAAAGAGAATCCCCTCCGGAGAATACACCTTTCAAGCTGCTTAAATCAGCATTTTCCATTGACGGCAGACGCAGCAATGCTTCATATAATGTAGGCACACCGGCAATAAAATTACATTTATATTTGGTAATCAGTTTGGCATAGCTCTTCGCGGTAAAGCGGGGAACAAGAATGCATCTGCCTCCCTGTGAAAGCATAGTATGAATGCAAACGCCTAAGCCAAAGCCATGAAAGATCGGCATGGCAGCAAGCATTTTATCACCGGGACGGAACATCTGATTGGCAGCGATCACCTGCTGTCCCAAAGCGTTAAAATTCAAGTTGGTCAGTTCAATTCCTTTGGTTGTTCCTGTCGTTCCGCCGGAATACAAAATAACCGCTACATCATCTGCCTTTGTCTGTACTTTATAGTTGTAGAAGCAATGTTTTCCGAGGCGCATGAATTCATTCCAGCGGATAACAGGTGCATCCTTCGGAATCTTTTCAATTTTTCTGCCTTCCGTCAGCATATATCCTGCTCTTACGGGCTTGGATAACTCGTCCTTTACAGAAGCAATGATGATGTTGACCACCTTCGTGTTGGAACGGATATGGTCAAACTTATGGTAGAACTGATCCAGGGTAATTGCCGTTACACTGTTAGATGCATTCAGATAGAACTCGATTTCCTTTTCTGCAGAAAGCGGATGAATCATATTGGCAATTGCGCCGATCAGGTTAACCGCATAAAACATGTAGATTGCCTGAGGACAGTTCGGCATGGCGATGGTAACCCTGTCACCCTGTCTTACACCGATGGTGCGCAAGGATTTTGCACATTCGTTAATTTTCTGCACCAGTGTTTTGTATGTCGTTGATTTTCCCATAAAATCAAAGGCAATGCTGTTTGGATATTGTAAGCTGATTCGCTCTACCGCATCATACATGGATCCTTGAAAATATTCCAGATGTGCCGGAACATCTCCTAGATGATCAATCCATGGTGCCTTTACTTTTAATTCACTCATTTTCATTCCCCCTTAGTCAATAATTCTGATTGTTGTAATAACCGGCTGGTCTGACGGTGCAATTGTTCCGTTGCGATCCAGCGGTCTTGCATCTTCGGCAATCTGCATCGCGACATCCAGACCGTCTGTCACATGTCCGAATGCAGCATAGCTTCCATCAAGGGTAGGTGCATCCCCTACCATGATAAAGAACTGGCTGCTGGCACTGTCATACGCTGTAGCCCTGGCCATGGAGATGACACCTGTCACATGGGAAATATTATTTTCCACACCATTCTTGCTGAATTCTCCCTTGATGGTCTTTCCCGAACCGCCTGTTCCGTTTCCTTCCGGATCTCCGCCTTGAATCATAAAACCGTACATGATCCGATGGAAAGTCAAACCGTCATAAAATCCGGATTCAGCAAGATCCATAAAGTTGGCAACGGTAATCGGTGCCTGCGTGGCATCAAGTTCTACCGCAATTGTTCCGTAGTCTTTTACTTCAATTTCACAATGATGGAGTTCTGCAGTCTCCGCTGTTTCTGTCGTTTCACTTGTTTGTTCAGTTGCAGCTGATGATGCAGAGCATCCGCACATAAACAAACATAAAGCTGTTATCATCCATTTTTTCATAGTAACCTCTTTTAAACACAACGTAGTAATCATAGCATCAATTTTCCATGATTGAAACAGTAAACTTTTTGACAGCTGTAACGTTTCAGGTTTAGGTACAGATCATGAAAAAACCATTCGTGATAAAAGTAATTATCCGACATCCTTTTATCTTTATGATGAAGGAGGAAGGTTTTGGTTTGGATTGTTTTTTTGATAGAGATTATGCCGGCAAAAAGTACCAGGATGTCAGATTGCCATTCTGTATACACCTGAAAAGACAAAAGGATATCTTTGTGTTGATAATGGCAAATTTGCTCGGCCCCATCCTTTTTTCGAAATCGAAACAGGTGACATCCTGATCATTCATTGCAACAAAAGATTACTTCTCTACACGCAAATAAAAAGACATCGGTATTGGGGGTTGACCGATGCCTTTTCCGGTCTGCCTGTCAGCAGAATGTTCCGTTTTATAAAAGATGGCTTCTCATTTCTTCGGGACTTTGTTCCAGAAGAAGTGCAGGTGCAATATCAAATACGGTCTTGCATCCATAACTGCCCATGTCATACAAGCGCTTTGCAGCTCTTGCAAAAGCAATCATGACGCTTGTGGTAAATTCAGGGTTGGAATCAAGCTTCAAAGAAAATTCAATCACATGATTGTTTTCGTGATTGATTCCGGTTGATCCGCTTCTGAAGACGAAACCGCCATGTGCCATACCGGAATGATTCTGTGCAAATTCCTCTGCACTGATGAAATGTACTGTTGTATCATATTCATCAAAATAATTCGGCATGGTGACAATCTCTTCTTCAACCTTCTTCGGATCCGCACCTTCTTTCAATACGACAAAACATTCACGCGTATGCTTCTGGCGGGTCGTCAATTCCGGGTTTTCTCCGTTGCGTACAGAAGCGAGTGCCTCCTCAACAGGAATGGTATACTGCTTTGCATTTGCGACGCCTTCAATGCGGCGGATCGCATCGGAATGTCCCTGGCTGACACCTTTTCCCCAGAAGGTATAATCCTTGCCGTTTGGCAGAATGGCATTTGTGTATGCACGGATCAATGAAAACATGCCCGGATCCCAGCCAACGGAGATGATTGCTGTCTTGCTTGCGGATAGTGCACTGTCATTTACATTGGCAAAATGCTGCGGTATTTTGGCATGTGTATCGAAACTGTCGATGACATTGAAATACTTTGCATATTCCGGTGTCTGTACCGGAAGATCTGTTGCACTGCCGCCGCAGATAATCAATACATCGATTTTATCCTGCCAATCCAATAATTCGGAAGATGAACAGACAGGTACGTTTTCTGTCTGAATGATGACCGTCGATGGATCACGTCTTGTAAAAACACCTACAAGCTCCATATCGGATGTTTCACGAATAGCCAGCTCTATTCCTTTGCCAAGATTTCCATATCCCAGGATCCCAATTCTTGTCTTCATATTTTTTCCTTCTTTCTAACGAAACAGTAAATCTTTCATATTGTACATGCCGGCTTTTTGATCAACGATAAACGTTGCTGCACGCAAGGCGCCGTCAACGAAGATCTGTCTGTCATCCGCATGATGTGTGATGGTAATACTTTCATGATTTCCAAAGAAATGCACCGAATGCTCACCGGCTTCCGTTCCGCCCCTTAAAGAATGGACACCGATTTCTTTGCCTCTTGCACCAGTCATTCCTTCCCTGCCGTAAACTTCTTTAAAAGAACCGTTTTCATTCAAAATATCCAGAAGGGCTTTAGCGGTTCCGCTTGGTGCATCTGCTTTCTTGTTGTGGTGGGTTTCCACAAGCTCGATATCATATGCATCTCTTAACAGCGGTGTTGCGACTCTGATCAATTCCTGCAATACGGCTACGCCATAAGAGAAGTTAGCCGCAAAGAATACAGGATGCGTTTTGGAAAGCACATTCAGCTTTTCCTTCATGGAGTCATCCAGACCGGTTGTGCCGTATACCAGGGCACAGTTGTTTCTTGTGACATACTCACAAATCCAGGAGAGATTATCACGATGACTGAAATCCACCACGACATCCGCCTTCCCCATTTGAGGAAGCTCATCCAGATGGAAAGCATCCATCATGCCGATAACCTCATATCCTTGTGCTTTTGCGGTTTGAGCAATCAGCGATCCCATCCTTCCTGTTCCGCCTACCAGAATTTTCATAACAAGCCTACCTTTTTCATTTCTGCATAAAGATGTTCTTTGTTTTTATCTGCCATTTCATAAAGAGGCAGGCGGTATCCGCCGACTTCTTTTCCCATTGCATTCAATGCTTCCTTTACAGGAATCGGATTGACTTCGCAGAACAATGCGTGAATGTAATCCAGATACTTCTGCTGAATGGCAAGGGATTCCGCCTGATTTCCGTTAAACCAGTTAGCAACCATATCGTGGCATTCCTTCGGATTGGTGTTGGCAAATACGCTGATGACACCGGAACCGCCAAGGGACAGAATCGGAACAACCATATCATCATTTCCGCTGTACATGACAAAGTCATCACTCAGGAAACGGGAAATGCTCACTGCATAGGAGATATTGCCGCTTGCTTCCTTGATACCGATGATATTCGGATGCTTGGAAAGCCTTTCAACCGCATTGACACTGAGGCTGCAGCCTGTTCTTCCCGGAACGTTATAAAGGATACAAGGTGCACTGACCTGATCTGCAACAGTTGTAAAATGACGGATCATGCCTTCTTCATTTGCCTTGTTGTAATACGGCGTGATAACCAGAAGTGCATCAGCACCAAGGTCGGCATATTTTTTGCTCTTCATCAGCATGGTATTTGTATCATTTGAACCCGAGCCGGCAATGACCGGAACACGGTGATTGACAGTCTTCAAAGTGAATTCCACAACCGCATCATCTTCTTCATGGGTCATCGTGGTACTTTCACCGGTTGTACCAAGAACCAGAATGCCATCCGTAGAATTGGCAATATGCCATTCCAGCAGCTCGCCGAGTTTTTCAAAATTCACGCTTCCGTCTTCATGGAACGGGGTAACCAATGCAACAATTGAACCTTTAATCATTTTCATATCCTCCTATTTCTCCAGGGAAATCATGTGTTCGAATGTTTCCCTCTCTATTACTTCTCTTGTTTCCTTTTCAGACGCAAATACAACTGCCGGAAGAGGAATTTTATTGTAATGGCTGGCCATGGAATATCCATAGGCACCGGTTGTCTTCATGACAAGCAGAGCTCCTTTCTGCACCTTTGGCAAAGCAATTGATTCAATCAGGATATCCCCTGATTCACAACATTTGCCGGCAATGGTATATGATGCAAAAGCTTCTTCCTTTTCTTTGCCTTCAATGAATGCATCATATTTTGCCTGGTAGAGTGCCGGACGGATGTTGTCATTCATACCGCCATCCACAAATGCATATTGTTTGTTCGGGGTCTTTTTGATGTAGCCGATCTTATAGATGGAATATCCCGCTTCAGCAACAATGCTTCTGCCCGGTTCGATCAGAATCCTCTGAATCATCGAACATGTTTTTTCCTGTTCCTCTTCACATGTCCGTATCATACTTTTGCATACATCCGCAATCGGAACCGGTTTATCCTCTTCGGTGTATTTCACACCAAAGCCGCCTCCTAGATTAAGCGTGTTGAATTGAATGTCATATTTCTCTTTCAAACTCCGGCTATAGGCAAACAGCTTTTTGATCTCTTCCAGGAAAGCTTGGATATCGAAGATTTGTGAACCGATATGTGCATGGAGTCCGTCAAAGACGATGTTCTCTGCATTCTGCAATACCTGAATGATTTGCACCAATTCCTCTTCATTCAGAAAGGAAATACCGAATTTACTGTCAACATGTGCCGTAACAATGTATTTATGCGTATGGGCTTCAATTCCCGGATTGACACGAAGCAATACATGAATGGGATAATCTGCCTCTTTTGCATATTGAGCCAGTTCTTCGGCTTCCATCAGGTTATCCACGACTATGGTTCCGACATGCATCTGCATGGCCATCTTCAGTTCTTGTTCCGTCTTGTTGTTGCCATGAAAGAAGATTTTGGAAGAATCATATGCGGCTTTGTACGCCGTATATAATTCACCTCCGGAAACCACATCCAGATACAATCCATATTCATCGATAAGAGAGATCATCGCTTTGCAGGAAAATGCCTTGGATGCATATAACACGCCTGTCTCGAGTTTTTCCGACTTGAATGAAGAAACAAACTCATTCAGTCTCGTTCTCATTGCATCTTCATCATAGACCACCAGAGGTGTTCCGTATGTTTCTGCAAGCTTTCTGATCTCTTGTCCTCCAATGACTGCCATAACCCTTTCCTCCATAAAAAATACCGACAGAGCACTATCTCTATCGGTATACATAAAACACCTAATGTTGATAGCTCTCCTACTACTGTAGACAGTCTGATGAATATTCTTCACCAGCCCACCATCTTCCAATGTCTTGGAAAACAGTTCGGCGAAATTGCTGCTACCGGATATCAAACGTCTACCGACTCTATCCGGTTTGGTCGTTTCCGCGCCTCTATCTTATTGAGAGCATTCTATCATGTTCGTTTTTATATTTCAACAAGAAAATATTTCATATTTAATGAAAATTTTTTCAAAACTTATGCCTGTCCGGAAGAATCCATGAACAGCGAAATAATCCAGTCACTGTTTACCAGCGGGAAATCTTCATCATGCACTTCAAAGATCTCATGCTCTGCCCGGATCTCCTCTTCCAGCATTGCCATCGGAATCAGAAAAGCCATGCCTTTGTCATCCGTGCGGATATTGATCTTCATAACACCGTCATTGGTATTCTGGTATTCTACGGAAGTGACATCTTCCGGTTTGCCCTTGCGGTTATCGATAAACTCAATAAAACTGTCATACTTTGCGAGTTCCACCGCAACATCGCTTACACCGTCTTCCAATATCTGTATCTTTTCGGTAAATTCTTTGAGTGTTGCACACCTTCTTAACGTATACCCCTGTTTTACTAAAGGCATGGAGAATGCATGCATATCCCTTCCCGCTTCATTCTGGTTCAGCCAAATCACGAATTTATGCCTTGGATCCATGTATACCAATGGATACTGGATCATGAAATCCGTATGGCAATGCGGACAGGAATGACGGAAGATGTCCCCACTGAGACACAAATCCCGCAAATCCGGATCCTCTTGTGCGTTGACGCTTTCGTAAGCATGAATGGTAAATTGTTTTCCGCAATACGGACACTGGTATTCTATTTCTTTAAATCTGCTCATGATTTCCCCCTCTGATAAGAAAAGCAGGATTGAACCTGCTTTTTTTAGTTTCTGTTGGATCTGCTTCCCAAGACTCTCAAGACCTTCAGGAAGAGATTGATGAAGTCGAGATACAGCTGGAATGCACCATAGATTGCCAGGTTTTCCTTGATTGTGCCTGCACCGACATTGTAGTAGTACGCTTTGATTCTCTGCATGTCAAACGCCGTTAATACAAGGAACAGGATAATTCCGATGTATGTCAGGAACAAAGACTCACGCAATACAGGGACAAACATGGATATAATTGTTGAAATAACCAATGCGATCAATGCACCGAATAACAAGCCGCTGAACTTTGTCAGGTCAACATTTGTGGTATGGCCGATAATTGCACAGCAGATAAACATAACAGATGTAAATGCGAAAGCACCGAAAATTGTTGCTCCTGTGTAGACAAGGAACAGGGAACTGAATGTCAGGCCTGTTAATGCACTATACAGAAAGAACAGGATTCTGCATGTTGCGGTGCTGAATTTTGTCAAGCCCATTCCCATTGCCACAGCGATACCGAGTTCGGCAATCGCAAAGATGAATACCACCTGTGGGAATGAAACGAGCATGTTATACATCAGTCCGCCGCTGTAAACCGACAGATAACCGAGAAATGCGACTGCAGCTGTAATAAACAGACCGATGGACATGTTGACGAACACTTTGGAAATATATCCGCGAAGCGATTCTGCCTCACCGGTATAAACATATTGATTGTTGTTGAATTCACTCATGATGAATACCTTCCTTTCCGGGTTTTCACCCTATATTTATATTAATTCGTTTTTCCGCAAAGTCAAATCAATTACCCAGCCATTCCTCCAACAATCCGGCCACATTGTCATTTTTGGTGAATATGACAGCTTCCGGTGCCAGAGCATTTACCGAATAGATTTCAAGAACGCCCTTCGCCACCTCGGGATGATCATTTTCCGATTCGTGTATATCGGCAATCAGATCCCTATGCCAGAAGCGGTAGTCTCTGTCGTGATGGTAGATCAGCCATTCCTGTCCCAGGGATAATTCCTCACAGATTCTGGTAAACTGCTGGCTGTCAATGGATGATCCGATCTTCTGCAGATAGTTCACCCGGTTTTTAATGCCTTTGTATTTTCCGGAAGCTTTTAGATAAAAAATGACACTGCATAGCAGAAGCGAGACAATGAAGATCATCAAAACTTCATACAGGGACAGCCCTCCTCCTGTGACCACGGGAATCGTACAGAAGTACAGACCGATAATACAGGCATAGATGACACCTGTCAGAAGATAATATCGCATTAAGTTTTTTTTAATTTCTTTCAGTATCATTTCCTGCTCCATTCCATAATTTCTTTCAGCATCTTCTCCTGCTCATTTCGCACATCAAACCAGTGTACAGGCATCTGATGATTCAGCCATGTATACTGCCTTTTGGCAAACTGACGGGAGTGTTTCTGAATTTCCTCTTTGACTTTTGAAAGGCTCATATTTCCTGCAAAGTAGCCCTTCCATTCCTTGTAACCGATCCCCTTCATCGCCGGATCTGCAAATGTTACGCCTTCATCAAGAAGTCTTTCAACTTCCTGTTCGAGCCCTTGGGAAAACATCTGTTCCACTCGTTGATTAATCCTGTCATACAGAATATCCCGGGGCATTGTGCATCCGGCAATAAAAGCATCATAAACCATTTCGTGCTTTTGTTTACTTTCAATATCACTCTGCCTTTTTCCGGTTCTTTGGTAGATTGTCAGGCTCCGCAATACTCTTCTGACATTATGCGGATGTATTTTTTCTGCCTGCACGGGATCTGCTTCTTTCAGCATTGCATATAATTCTTCAGCGCTTCTTGCTTCGAGCTGCGGATCAATGCCTCCTTCTTCCGTTTCTTCTTCAAAGGCATAGTCATACAGACAGGATTTCAGATATAAACCCGTTCCCCCGCATATAATCATCGGCTGATCACTCGTGTCAATCAGCCCTCTTGCCTGTTTTTGAAAATCGGCAACAGTATAGCTTTCTTTCGGAGAAAGAATATCAATCAAATGATGCCTGACACCTTCTTTTTCCTCTTCTTTCACCTTTCCGGAACCGATATCCATTCCTTTATACACCTGGATGGAATCGCCGCTGATAATCTCCGTATGGAGAAGATGAGCAAGCTGTATGGAAAAGGATGTTTTCCCTGAGGCGGTAGGACCTGCAATCACAATCACTTTTTTCATTTCGCAAGCCCCTTTGTCAGTTCTTTTTCATCCAGAATCATGAATACGGGCATGCCGTTATTGCCGTAATACGGATTTTCGCACTGTGCAAGTTTTTCTATGATTGTATTCATCTCATCCATTGAAAGAGACTGCACTTTATGAACCGCATTTCCGGATGCAAGGGAAGCAAGCGATCCATACTGCATTCTGGCAATATCCGTCATCATCTCACTTTTATACAGATCCAGAACATCCTGCAGGAATTTTTCCTGATTCATTCCGTTCATCCAGGAAGGCAGGCTTCTGACAAGCAGGGTGTCCTTCCCGAAGGCTTCAAAAGAAAGATGGATTTTGGATAAAGCAGCATTGATCTCATCCACCCTTTGCACGATATCATCGGAAACATGCAGAGTAACCGGAACAAGAAGGTCCATCATGACCGGTGCTTTCTGTAGCTTTTTCAGATATTCTTCATAGTTGATTCTTTCCATCGCCGTACGCTGATTAATGATTGCCAAGCCCTGTTCTGTTTCACACAAAATATACTTCTGATGCAATTGCCCGATCACACGCATTTGCGGCATTGCCGGTTTTTCTTCGATTGGTTCCGGTTCTTCCCTGACTTCAGAGGCAAGCTGCCTTAACAGGGCATTGTCCGCTTCTGTTTCCCTGCGGATTTCCTCTTTCACTGTATCGGATTGCTGTATTTCTTCCTTCTTCTCTTCATACTGGGGTATTTCCTCTTTTACCGTTTCCGGTTTTGAAGGCTCAAGATCTTCCGTATCAAAAGACAAAGGTTCATAGTACTGGATCTTTGCCTCCTCCACTTTAGCTTGCGGTGCAAGAAAATGGGATTGAAGAATCTTCTGTATATTGTCCCGGATCAGGTATTCCAGCTGCGCTTCCTTAGACAGGCGCACCTCCCATTTGGATGGATGCACATTGACATCGAGAATATGCGGATCCATTTCAATTTTCAAAACACACATAGGATATCTTCCCTTGGCAAGATACCCTTCATAGCCATCCTGAATCGCCTTATAAATCTTATATGTCCTGACCATTCTGCCATTTAGAAATACGTGCATCGCATTGCGTGTTGCACGATTGATTTCCGGCTTGATCAGGTAGCCTGTAATTGTATAATCATAATCGCCGAAATCCGCTTCCAGGGCATTTTCATATGCCCCTCTTCCATATACCTGATACAGGACTTCCAGTAAATCTCCCTGTCCGGTAGTCATGAAGGATTCCCTGTCTTCATTATAAAAATGAAAAGAAATCTCCGGATGGGACAAGGCAAATCTTGCGATGACATCCTGAATCAAAGAAGCTTCATAGGAAGCTGAGCGCATGTGCTTCAAACGTGCCGGTGTCTGATAGAATAATCCTTCCACGGTAATCTGTGTCCCCTGGTTGCATGGATAAGCACCTACCGAAACGGTTTTGCCGTATTCTATGACAATCCTTGTGGCATCATTTCCATCCGAGGTGATCATGGTTGTCTTTGAAACCGAAGCGATGGATGGCAGTGCTTCCCCACGAAACCCCAGTGTATGAATTGTCCAGAGATCATTCTGGTTTTTAATTTTGGAAGTTGCATGTCTTCTGAAAGCCATTTCGGCATCCGTGCTGTCCATGCCGGAGCCATTATCCTGAATGGTGATCTTCTTAATTCCACCTTCTTCAATGGAAATATTAATTCTTGTCGATCCTGCATCAATCGCATTTTCCACAAGTTCCTTGACTACCCCCATCGGCCTTTCTACAACTTCTCCTGCGGCAATCATATTTGCCGTCTGTGCATCTAACTGTTGAATTCTTCCCATGGGAAATATTATACTATAAATCGGAAGCGAAAGAAGAAATTATATGCGAATCAAGGAAGAATACAGGGAAGAAACCGTCATCAATAAATCCCGTTTTATTGCCTGTCTGCTGCCAACAAGAACAGAAGAGGAAGCCAGAGAATTCATTGACAGTATCCGTAAGGAATTTACGGATGCAACTCATGTCTGCACTGCTTATATGCTCGGTCCAAACCAGAGCATACAGCGTTCTTCTGACAATCATGAGCCGGCAGGCACTGCAGGCGTACCAATGCTTGAGGCAATCAAAAAAAGCGGCATTGAGGATATCACCGCATGTGTCGTTCGTTACTTCGGCGGCATCAAGCTGGGGGCAGGAGGCTTGATCCGTGCATATTCCGGCTCCGTATCCAATGCCATTGCCCACGCAAAAAAAGTGGAGGATGTCGTTTATCAGAAATACAGGATCCAATATCCCTATGAGATGTCGGGAAGCCTGGAAACATGGTTACGCCGGAATACGGAAATTGATGAATTCCTCTATGATGAAAAAGTAACCTGTTACTTTCTTTCAAACAATCCTGATATTACCAAAAAAATACAGGATATCACAAAAGGCCGGGTTGAACCTGTTTATTTACAGGATGTCAAAAAGGAAACCGATATCACGGAATAAAAGCCACAGGTCAATTCCCTGTGGTTTTCTTTACGAGCTGAATATTCAGATCCACATCTCCTTCAATGCCATCAAGATGTGCACGGTTTGTGTATTGCCAGATGTCAAAACGATAATCAAACTGCGGGTAGGAATGATAATCCGCAACCCAGAACGGATACGGTTCGAGATATTCAAGTATATAATCCGTATCGTATAAAAGCGTGCTGTCATAGATCATCGGCTGATAACCGGCATCTTTGATTCTTGTCAGAAATGTGACAGCGATCTTGGTTCTTTCTTCTCTTGAGAGCGATTCTGTTCTGCCGATATCATCGGTTTCCGGAGGTTCCATGTCAAAGACAACCGGGTATTCAATATCATATTCTTTAAGATGGCTGATCACGAATTCCGCTTCTTCCAAAGCTTCTTCCTGTGTGATCGCCTGGGAAAAGAAATAGATGCCGGTCTGTATACCATTGGCTTCAGCACCTTTCATGTTATGGGTAAACCATGCATCAGCATAGAGCTTTCCTTCCGTATATCCTCTGTAGCCGACACGGATCATCGCAAAGTCGATATCATAACTTCCTACTTTTTCCCAGTCAATTTCCTCGTTATGCACCGATACGTCAATGCCCTTTAAGGATGTGTAGTTATCATCTTCGTAGACAAAAAAACTTCCGTCTTTTTGCAGATGTGTCCAGTCATAGTCATGATATGGTAATGGAGGTTCCTCTTCCACATACCGGTATTCGTTTTGTGGCTCTTCACGGAAAATAATCCGCAAAAGAGTTCCTGCGGAAAACAGAAAAATACCAAGAAAAACAAGTAATCCTGTTATATTGATTCTTCTTTTTCTTCTTCCTCTTCTTCTTTTTGCCATGAAATGATTATAGCCCGAAAAAAAAGATCATACAATTCAATAATACCATTTTCGAATTTCTTAAAAATATACTATAATAGATGTGGTGTATTTTCACCATGAGGGGAGAAGTTAAGCATGGAAAATTATGTTTATTGTCCAAAATGCGGCAGCCGAGTACCAACTGATCAAAATTATTGTCCGGAATGCGGAGCAAAAATGCGTTCCCTGACACAGGAAATTCCCGTCAGCTTCCCGGATGATCCTACGACGCTGCAGATGCAGAATGCGGACAATGCCGATAAACACGAAAATACTTTAAGTTTGCCGAGTTTCGCCACGACAACCGCAAACGTCATTGAAGCCGTCGATGACATGGAGAATACAGAAGAGATCCCGACAATGGATGAATCTTATTTCTCCGGCGAATTCCCGGCACAGAAAGAGGAAGCAGAAGATGATTCATCCGATTCCATGAGCAACAGGACCCGTCTAATCCTGGTAATCTTCTTAGCAATCATCACAGGCATCCTTCTGTTTGCGATCAACCGCCTGTTGCATAGAGCACCCGCTCCTGTTGAACCGACACCGACACCTGTCGTTGAAACACCGACACCTACACCGGAAGTGATTGAAGAAACTCCTGAACCGGAAGTCATCATCGGTAAAGCAACAATGCTGATGAACGGCGTCAATATCCGTAAAGGTCCTACAACAAGTGCTGAATCTGTCGGCAAGACAACTGCCGGAACGGTATATGATGTTTATGAAAGAGTGGAAGCAGAAGGTTATGCATGGTATCGTGTAGGCGAAGACATGTGGGTTGCCAATAACGGTGAGTTCCTCACCTTCGAAGCAGCTCCTCAAGAGCAGCCTGTACAGGAAGAAACTACAGAAGAATCCGGCAATAACGGATAAATCACCCTGTCACAATGTTTGTGCAGCTTATATATAGCTGCACTTTTTTATTGATATCTAAAATATACGCAGATCCTTTTCATCGATAGTTTTTTGATCCCCAGATTGAAATCACAACAAGATCCGATATCGATGATCCCTATCTAAAAAAACTCCGAAGGCACTACAAGCCTTCGAAGTTATCATCAGAAAATGAAACTGATCAGAATACTGCAGATGCCGATCGCTACAGCAGGAGGATCAATATGTGTACCGCATCCCATATTCAGATATCCTCCAAATAAAGTGAATATTATCTGTGCCAGCATACCAAACAGCATTGCAATCACAATATTGCCTGTAGCTGCCATGGCAAGACCTGCGACCATGGTAATCTGATGCGTTGTCGGAAAGAACTGTGTCCTTTGAAACAGCTGTAAAATCAGCAGAGCAGCACTGAACATAAATCCGACAGTCACTATTCCTGTCATTCCGACAAAGAAAGCCGTTAATGCAGAGCATCCTGCTGCCACCATCATTTCCCATAGCCATTTCTTTCCATCGCGCAGAACCCTGGACGCATCTTTGTTGATGGCTTGAGGACGATGGAATATCAGCCTTGAAATCACTGCGACAATCACAACGGAGAAGGCACCGGTATCCACCGGCAGATTCATGTTTACCGCAAAAGCAAACAGTGAATACCCTGCCATACCCGTAAAAGCGCCTACCAACAGCACAAAAGGATCATGCGTAAAAGCAAGGCTCCGGTCGATTTCCCATTCATGAATATCATACTTCCTTGCCGCATAACCTGTTGCAGGCACAGATGCGCTGAACATGACTGCAGGCAGAAATACAAGATTGGAAAGATATTGATTGTAAAAAGTCATATCATGCCCTGTAGCAGCAAGAACTGTCTGTACAATCGTCACAAACCCATAAATGATAAAAGCTTCCATACCGCCTGTAAGTGTCCCAAGCATCCCAGCCCCGGCAGCAAGCAATAAAGTCGTCAAATTCACTAACATACAAACTCCTTGGATAAATCTTTTTCCTGTCTATATTTTTACATAAAATCGAAGATAAAGATATAAATCTTTGCCTAAAAATGTTACGATATTTAAAGAAAATCGGAGGAAAAATAATTTATGAAAAAGTATCTCGCTATTGACATGGGCGGTACTGCAATCAAGTATGGTGTTCTGGATGAAAATCTGAATTTCACTGTACATGACAAAATCACTGCAACAACCGACTCCAAGGAAGCACTTTATGCAGAAGTAAAGAAATTGTACGATGCTTATGGTGAAGGTGTTGAAGGCGTATGCATTTCCATGCCCGGCATGATCGACCGTAAAAAAGGTTTTGCCCACACCGGCGGTGCCTACCGCTGGGTGAAAAAGATGCCGATTGCTTCCGAACTGGGCGACCTGCTCGGAGTACCTGTAACGATCTGTAATGATGCCAAAGCTGCTGCTCTTGCAGAAATCGGCTATGGTAACATGAAGCTGATCACCAACGGTGCTATGTTTATTCTCGGTACAGGAATCGGCGGAGCCATCATCATTAACGGCAACCTGATTGACGGAACACACTTCTCCAGTGGCGAATTCTCTTTCATCAGAGGCCATGTAGATGATAAAACAAACCGCAAAGACATCTTTGCCCAGACAAACGGTGTCAGCGGATTGAAAGCGGCAATCAAAGCTGCTTCCGGTCTTGAGGACATCGATGGCTTAAAGGCATTCAAGCTGATCAAGGAAGAAAACAATCAGGAAGTGCTGCAGGGTGTCAAAGATTTCTGTTACTATCTTGCTCATCACATCTACAACATTCAGACAATCGTCGATGCGGAAAGAGTCTTGATCGGCGGTGGCATCTCCAATGAGCCGATGTTTATCGACCTTGTCAAAGAGGCAGTAGATGAAGTATTCGATAAAGCATGGGTACCTGCCATTCCTAAGCCGGAAGTCATGGTCTGCAAATTCCAGGCGGATGCAAACCTGATCGGTGCTGTCTACAACTTTGTTGAACTGCAGGACTTCTATAACAATAATACGTTCAACTACTAATCAAAATAACAGGTCAAACGACCTGTTATTTTTTTATATCAAAGGTGACGGTATCTTCCCCTTCCGGTATCAGGAGGGGGATGTCTTCTTCTATGAGGGTAAAGGTATCTGTATCCTGATCCACTTGTACACAACCTGTATACGGCCTGTTTCCTCCACCCAGTTTTGTCAGTCTGTAATAAAGAATCTTTTCAAAGCTGTATGTGCAAATGCCCTTATAGATCAAAGGGGTTTCCCCTTTGATGAGGATGGTCATGGTTCCTGCCGGATCAATTTTAAGATCGTAGGCATCTGTTTCAAAATGATTTCTGACCAGATAATGGCTATCATACAGTCCTGCCCTCCTGCCGGAAAACTGTCCCGGGACAAGTTCGTAGGAAAACTGTGAAGCAAGATCATCATCCCTTTGGAAAGTGACCGTGTTCTCATCATTCTGCAATACCAGTGTATTTTCATCAACAGTAATCACATATGGCTCTGCAGAAGTTTCCGCCGTAAAATCTGAAAACATCTCCAGGATAATTGATGCAGAATTCCTTCCTTGATCGGTCCATACAGATGCATCTTCGGAAATGATTTCAGCTGCCTCAAACTGATACAGAGAACCATTTATGTAGTATCCGGCATTGATAAACATTCTTTCAAATGCTGAAAAAATATCAAGAATGATTATATCCTCTTCTCTTTCCAGAATATATTTTCCTTTGAGCTGATTCCTGAAATCCAATGTTGAGAAAGCATTTACGGGATCGTTTCCCTGATAGACACCCTCTTCTAAATCTACCGGTTCATCATCACTTTTCCGATAGAGGATGCCATCTTCTCATAGAAATAACGGTTGTCATCATCACAGGTAAAACGGAAGTATGGGCAATAGAAAGCAAGATCCCCGTTTTCTTTCCTTTTTCCCATATAATATCCGCCATGAAACAGGGTGATCTTCTCCATATTTGCGGGAATATGGATTGTGAAAGGAACATCTGTGTAAACTGCCTTTACATCATACAGATTTGGATCGGTTGAAGAAGGATAAATCATAGATTCTTCTTTTTCCGCCAGGATTTCAAACGGACATGGTACACCGGTTCCCATATACCCGCCTAAGGAAACGACTTTTGCCTGATCGATGGTATACGCAAGCTGTATGTCCGTGTTTGCGGGATCAAGATTCCATGTATACGATTCTGCAAATGCTTTCTTTCCGCTTTCGCTGAGGATATAGGAAACATTTTCTGCTGATGCTCTTTCATTGCCATATCCGGTACAGCCAGTTACCATCAGCATAACAGCCAGGCATGGACCAACTTTGTTCTTCATGTATTATTCCTTTGATGCATAAGGATCAGGAATCGAATCATCAATCGGACAGATATACTCTTCTCCGTTCAATGACTGCCTGAATTCCTCTTTCGCTCTCTGCAGCCTCTTTGGATCAACCATCATTTTATATGCGGCAAGCGCTTGTATTTTCGCAGCCCTGAGCATGCCCTTCATGCCGATCGAATGACCCGAGGAAGCCGTCATCATCCAACTGTGTCCCGGTGATAAAGAGGGTGCAGTGCACTCGTTTACCTGAAATCCCGGACAGATATATTCAACATCTCCATAATCCGTTGAGCCATAGATCGGTTCATTCTTTAAAGGTTCGTCTTCAGAACGCAATGGTAATGTTTTTTCTTTGACATATGCCGGCTGTGTCTGATTCATTTCATCCGCAAAGGCAAGTTCTTCTGCCGTATACGTATTCACCGGTATTTCTCTTCTTGCTTCCTGTACAGCTTCTGCAATGACTGTATTCTGCAAAGTCGGATACAAGCCGCCAAGTCTTGTGATCTTCACTTTTGTATCTGTCATGATAGCTGCACCTTCTGCACATTTGCATACCCTTTCGTATGCATCTGTGGTCGCCTTCCTGCTCAAAGCCCTGACAAAATATTTTGCCTGTGCATGATCCGGAACAATATTCGGGGCCAGTCCGCCATCGGTAATAATGTAATGCATTCTGACATCGGAAGTGACATGTTCTCTTAAGAATTCAACACCGATATTCATCAGTTGCAACGCATCCAGAGCACTTCTGCCGAGATACGGTGCACCGGCTGCATGAGACGTTTTGCCAAAGAATTCAACCGTCAGTCCCTCAACCCCGGTATGAGAACCAAGCGTATCCCCGCTGATCGTAGATGGATGCCAAGCGATTGTAAAGTCACATTCTTTAAAGGCGCCGTTTTTTGCCATGATACCTTTTCCGAGCAACTGTTCTTCAGCCGGACAACCGTAAAAGATAACCGTTCCTTTCATTCCTTCCCTTATTAACGCTTCCTTCAAACCGATGCATGCACCAAGACATCCTGCTCCCAAAAGATTATGGCCGCATCCATGGCCGTCTCCGTTAGGAATCACAGTTTTCTGGTAACTGCAGACTTCCTGTGACAATCCGGGAAGACAGTCATATTCTGCACAAAATCCGACAACCGGATGTCCTGATCCATATACAGCCCTGATACATGTCGGCATATTGTATGCTCCCACTTCTGTTTCAAAACCGTTATTTCTTAATACTTCTGCTGTCCAGGCAACAGCTTTCGTCTCTTTCCAGCCCATCTCGGGATTGTTCCAGATGTTTTCGGCAAGTTTGCATAATTCTTCGCAATGATCATCAATAATCTGCGATATGTACTGATTCATAATTACTCCATGTTCAGATCTTTGCGAATCGCTTCGCCTCTGCTCTTGGCTGTCACAGCCCATTTGGGTGCATCTGCATACATCCGGGCAAGTTCATCCAATATTTCAGGAACTTTAATCCCCTGCGGACAGGCATGTGCACATTGGCCGCATTGTATGCAGGCTGCCGGTTTTTTATCTTCATCCAATCCGTCAATTCTCATACCCGGTGTGATAGATACGGCATATTTGTAGTCGTTGTAGCATTCCAGCAAATATGGGATATCCAATCCCATCGGACATCCTGCACAACAGTATCTGCATGCGGTGCAAGGTACGCCGGCTTTCATACCTTCGGCAATGTCGAACAGTGTATTCTTTTCCTCATCCGTCAACGGATTGTATTTTTCAAATGTTCTGAGGTTATCTTCAACCTGTTCTACTTCATTCATGCCGGAAAGAACAACTTTGATATTCTCAAAGCCCTGCAGGAAGCGGAATGCATAAGAAGCATCGCTTGCCTCCGGATACTGTGCAAGTTTTGCATGATTTGCCTCGGACAGTTTTGCCAATTTTCCGCCGCGGCATGGTTCCATAACCCATACGCCGAGGCCGTGTTTTGTGATGATGTCATATTTTTTCTTTGCATCCTGCAACGTCCAATCAAGATAATTGCACTGGATCTGCACAAATTCAAACACGCCTTCATATCTGGTTAAAACATCTTCCAGCAATTTTGTGCCGCCATGGAAAGAGAAACCGAAATGTCTGATTTTTCCTTCCTCTTTCATTTTGATCATGTCATCAATGATATGGTATTCACTGCTTTCATAAATCTTGATGGACCATTCGGTAATGTTATGGAGAAGATAAAAATCAAAATAATCCGTATTGCATTTTTCCAGCGATCGGTTGAACAAGGCGATATTGTCTACCGGTCCCGGCAGGGAGTGTCCCGGAAATTTATCAGCGATATAATAGCTTTCACGGGGATATTTTTTCAAAGCTTCTGCCATGGCAAGCTCGGATTTTCCGTTTAGATACGGATACGCTGTATCAAAGTAATTGACACCTGCCTGAATGGCCAGATCAAACATTTTGTTGACTTTTTCCTGATCGATTTCACCGGTTTCGGGATCACTTGCAAAACGCATGCATCCAAAACCGAGCCTGGAGAGTTTCATTCCCTGAAAATCACTGTAAATCATATTATCCTCCTGTTATGTTTTCTCACTCTTCTTTTATTTTACCATTGCATGCATTATTGGCAAAGAAAAAGGCTTTGGCCTTTTGCCAAAACCTAATTCGTTCCATATAAGATTTTTGCCAGTTCGGAATCCTTGTCCAGAATGATGGTCTTATCACCGCCCTGCATGCTCTTTTTCAAGGCATCCAGACTTCTGATGTACTGATAAAAATCTGCTTTATCCTGGGTATTGTATGCATCCTGCAGGGTTTTCATATACTGCTCTTCCCCTTCGGCTTCAAGCACAGCTGCTGTTTTTTCTGCTTCGGATTTCAGAATGGCAACCTGCTTGTCAGTTTCATTACGAATCTTCTGAGCTTCCGCCTTGCCTTCGGCAGTATAGGAAGCAGCGATGTTTTCTCTTTCGGAAATCATTCTTGTATATACTGCCTGCTTGTTGTCTTCCGGAAGATCCAATGCCTTGATCTGTACCTCCACAATTTCAATGCCATAGGATTCCAAGCCATTATTTGCCTCTTCTGTCAGCATTTTTGTCAGTCTTTCACCTCTTGCCTCAATCACCTCATCCTGTGTCATGGAAGAGATAATGGTCTTTGTGGCATTATAGGAAGCAGCTTCGATTCTCTCTTGTGCCCTTGGCTCCACCGCGTTTAATGTCTGAACATATTTGGTAGGATCCGTGACACGCCATAATACGTAATCATCGGCAATCATGGATTTCTTGTCCTTGGTGATGACATCACTCTGGGCGATGTCATATAACGTAATGGCAGAAGAGATCCTCTGTACATTCTGGATAAAAGGAATTTTAAACTTCAAGCCCGGTTCGGATTCGATCTTCACGATTCTTCCAAACTGGCGAATGACAGCGTATTGGTTAATACCGAGGCTGTATGTCCCATTAAGACCGATTATTGCGAGAAAAATAATGGCAATTGTAACGATCGCTTTTTTAAGATTCTTCATTGATTGTTCCTCCTTGTGAGAATGATTCGATCGGCAATAACTCCTGTGTATTGCCATCGGTGATGATCACCTTCATTTGCGGAAGCAGATCTTCCATTGTTTCATAGAACAGTCTTCTCTTCGTGATAAGAGGGTATTTCTGATATTCCTCATACATCCTGTTGAAGCGTTCCGCCTGTCCTTCTGCTTCTGCGATTCTTGCCTGTTTAGTTGCCTCAGCCTGTTGGGTGATGCGGTCAGCCTCTGCCTCAGCTGCAGGAATCTGTTCATTCTTGTACTGGTTGGCATTGTTGATGGCGGTATCCTTGCTTTGTTTTGCTGTTTCTACCGCCTTGAATGCAGCGACAATTTCACTTGTCGGAGGCTCTGCATCCTGTACTGTGATATTGACCACCTGCAAGCCGATGTTGTTATCAGCAAGGGATTTGGATAGCTTTTCTTTGACATCCGCCTGAATCTGTGATTTTCCGGTTGTAATCACTTCATCGACAGGATAATTGATCACTGTGGAACGGATAGCCGCTCTTGCCATGTTGACCATGATTTCTTCAGGATCATTCGAATTGTACAGATAGGCAACAGGATCGCTGACCTTGTATTCCATGTAGAAATCGATATTGACCAGATTGAAATCACTGGTAATCATGATTCCGTTTGCCTCATCCGTAATATTCTGTCCTTCATTTGTCACGATATAGCCTAAACCTGTACCATGAGTTGTCGTATCCACTTTCCTGACTCTCTGGATAAACGGAATTTTGAAATACATTCCCGCATTTTTGACTTCCTGCACTTTGCCGAACATTGTAACAACTGCCTGTTGCTGTTCCGTAACCGAATACACGGAAGTCATCGCCAGAAGCAGAACACAGGCAATTGCAAGCGCAATGCCTGCAAACTTTCCGGCCTTCTTTCCGAAATCGGAAGCGCCTGTCTGGATTTCTTCTTTGAAATTCTTTCCTTTGAGCATATTCATTGTTCCTCCTTAAATAAAAACCGGAATCATTAACCAATTCCGGGATATGTACAACTCGATCTTTCCCATCTTTGGTTAACCAAAGATGAGTCTCACTACAAGGGGAATGAACCGAGATTAACATCTGTGTTGGCGATCCATCCGGTGTATATTCACCAGTTACTCCCTCATCTATATGTATATTATCATGTTTTTACGGGAATTCAAGAGAAATCGCACTTGCTTTTTCCCACGCCTCTATTACAATGTGAATCATGAAAAAGACCTATGCATGTTCCGATGTGCACAGCCATCTGGACGTATTTGAACAAGCAATGAACGATCTCGATCCGGATGATGAAATGTATATCATCGGCGATGTCGTGGACAAGGGGCCGGACGGGCTTAATGTACTTTTGAAGATCATGAATGATAAAAGATGCCACATGTTGATAGGAAACCATGACATGATGATGCTGGAATACTTAACATGCAGAAAAAAACCGGAAACAAGGTTCACCGGTACGTATCAGGATGTAAAGAAGAGATGGCTATATGTCAATGGCGGATTAGCCACCTTTCAGAAATATAAAAGGCTTCCCGAAAGCAGCCGGGAAAAAATTGTCACCTATCTATCATCCCTGCCTGTTTTATTAAACATGGAAGTCGATGGCAGAAAATTTATTCTCGTGCATGCCTACCCTCAAAATCATGGCGAGACTGACATATATGTCAGAGATTTAAAGACATTTACCTACCTCTGGCGCAGTGATTACATTTGGAAACGGGAGCCTTTCCATCATGAAGAAGGAAAGATCATTCTCACCGGACATACGCCAACCCGTAATTATGAAGATCACAAAATCCTGCATGATGATCGGTGGTACGATCTGGATTGCGGTTTAGCTTATCAGGATGCAGACAGCAGGCTTGGTGTACTGTGTTTAAATGATTTGTCTGAAAAATATTACGCACCAAAAAGATAACCAGCCGGTTTCCGGCTGGTTATTTGCTTAGATTGGCTTGTATGCCTATCTGACTTTCATGGCTGCTTCATAAGCACTCCATATGACAGTTCTCAGATTGCCGACTTCCTTACAGTCTCCGATGAACTGTATTTCTTTTGATGCTTTGGCCAACGGTGCAGGCAGATAACCGGCACAGCTGATCACTGTATCGCATGGAATGACAGTTTCTTTTCCTTCCTTGTCTTTCACAACAATACCGTCATCGTTTACCTTCTGCAAAGTTGTTTCCAGATATACCGGTACTTTTTTCCAGGCAAAGAATTCCCTGAGATAGGAGCTGTTTGCCAAGCATACTCCGGGTTGGGCAACCAGGTCCTCCTTCATCTCAATGATCACCGGTTTCTTTCCCTGCAAATACAACTCATATGCAATCTCGCTGCCGGTTAATCCGCCACCGATAACAGCTACAGTTTCTCCTGTTTGTGTGCCATTCAGATACGCACATGCTTCTATCATCTTTTCATGTCCCGGTACCATCTTCAATACTCTTGGAACAGCACCTGTTGCAACAATCACAGGATCATTTCCAAACTCAGCCGTTGTCCTGACCTCATAACGATAGTGGACCGGTATTTCAAGAAGCTCCATCTGTCGCTTGTACCATGCCAGAAGATCTCTCAGTTTGCCTTTATAGCTTTCTGCAGAAGCGGCAATAAATGTTCCGCCAAGCTGACTGCTTCTTTCATAGATTACCGGATGATGGCCTCTTAATTTTAATACTCTTGCCGCCTCCATGCCGGCAATGCCTCCGCCGACAATGGCAACGGTCCTCGGTTTATCAGTCGGTTTGACATAGTGCCTGTTCCATTGCATCATCTCCGCATTGATGGCACATCTGGATAAATGCAGGCTGTCTTCCAGTTCCTGCATATTCGGTGTTCCTTTCCATTTGGACATGTTAAAACAGCCGTTATGACAAAGAATACACGGACGGATATCCTCCGGACGGTTATCCATGAGTTTTGTCACCCATTCAGGATCTGCCAGAAATTGCCTTGCAAACCCTGCAGCATCAATTCTGTTTTCGGCAACTCCTTCTGCCGCAATCACAGGATCCATCCTTCCTGCACATACAACCGGTGCATTTGTATATGCCTTGATGTGTGCAACATCATCCAGATTGCAGTTTTCCGGCATATAAATCGGCGGATGTGCCCAATACCAAGCATCATATGTACCGTTATCACAATTGAACATGTCATAGCCAGCCTCTTCAAGATGTTTCACAGCCCATTCTGACTCTTCCATATCCCTTCCGGCTTCCTCATATTCCTCAAACGGCAATGCACCTCTGCGGAATCCTTTTGTTTTGGAGACAACACTGTAACGCAAAGAAACCGGGAAATCCTGTCCGCATTCCTTTTTGATCGCTTTGACTATATCCGTCGCAAAACGATATCTGTTTTCCCTGCTGCCGCCATATGCATCATTTCTGTGATTGGTATATTTCAAGGCAAACTGATCCAGGAGATATCCTTCATGCACAGCATGCACTTCCACACCGTCAACACCTGCATCCATCAGCATCTTTGCACTCTTTGCAAAGGCATCCACATACTCCTGTATCTCTTCAACAGTCATAGCGCGACTTGGCACTTTGTCAGACCACCTGTTAGGCGCAGGAGAAGCAGTAGCTGTAATCTTGTCCAAGTCCATAAACGGTTTGGAGCCGATACGTAATGCTTTGTTTTCCCAAAGCTTTTCCATCATTGCAGAAACCGTAAAAGATCTGCCGAATCCGGCTGTCAGCTGTACAAACAGTTTCGCCCCTGTTTCATGTAACTTGGGCATCCACTCAGCAAGGTCTTTGTACATCTTCTTGTTCTGATACAGCCATTCCCCGCCCATGGGATTGCGCACACATTGGCACCCCGGCAAAACAAGACCGGCATTGTTTTTTGCAACTTCAAGAATAAATTTTGCACCCATCTCATCGAAATGGTTCTTCTCCATCCACCCAAACAGGTCTGTTCCTCCCATTGAAGTCAGAACAATTCTGTTCTTGATTTCCACATTGCCGATTTTCCATGGTGTAAACAACGGATTCAGCTTCTCGTTCTTATTCTCGCTCATCTTCCACCTCTACTGTTCCATCTTCATAGGTTGTAATCATCATGCCTTCTTTGACATAATCCAGGAATTCATCTCCCAGTCCGTCAATCAGAACCATTGGCTTTTCACTCCAGTTGGCAATTAGGCATGCACCAGCTACCGCCAGTGAATCAGCAGGCTTGCTGAAAAGCATACATGCAGGTGCCGCATCGTTCTCTGCGACACAGTATAAGACCATACCGCCTGTAGTCGAGCCGATTGTTTCCGGCAGGCATAATGCTGTTCCGGGAATCATTTTTCCGTAAAGATCCTTGTTGTTCTGGTCTTCTATGATCCCTTTAGGATTCAGGAAAGATCCAACTGTTTTTAATGAAGCCAGTGTATTAAATCCGCCATGGGATACAAGGGCCGGTGCAGATACATTTCCTCCGACTACCGGTCTTCCCTTAAATGTTTTTGTCATCTCAGTTACCTCCGGTCACAATCTTCACAAATTCTTCTTCATTATAGAAACGGGAATGACTGTATGTCCTGAGTTTATTTGAACATGTGATAATTCTTGTATCACGAATCAGAGTGTTTGCACAATAGGATAACGGGCAGATTGTACTGAGGGTAACACCCATCAGTTCCAGCCTCGCCGCTTTTTCAGGATAGCTTTGTCTGAAATGATCCACAACATCCGGGGCTGCCGTGAAGACGACAGGTATGGCTACCTGTGTTCTTTCCTTTGCATCCAGACCTTCGATCAGCTTATCAGTCCATTCCACCAGCTGCTCACAAGAGAAGTGCGGACAGCCCGCAAAAGCCAGCTGAGGCTCGCCATCCGGATCAGTCCAGATATTCGGATAGCTTTCCTGTGTTTTTCTTAACACTTCATCATCAATGACAAATACTTTCGCATTTTCCTTGATGAGGGATACTCCCTGCTCTTTTGCCTCAGGGGTAACATTTTCTACATGATACAGGCCGACAGAGCCGTTTGAAGCAGCTGCTGCTCCCATATCTTTCAGATAGTCTCTTGTCTTCTGATTAAGTTCGGTTCCAATCCATTGATCAAGCCCTTTGATGTATGGCACATCCTCAATAACCTTCATGCCTATCGCAGAACCGAGAATCTGCGGTTCGGGCTTAGCGGTCGTTTTCACTTCGATGATCCAGTCCGCTTTTCTTCCTTCATCCAGCAATAAGCCAAACTCCGGAACATAACCGAGAATGTTTGTCATGAATTCAATCACGCCGGAATTGCGGTTGCACCTTGCACCGATCACCGAGTTTGCATAGGATACGGCAGAAGATTCTGCCCATCCGAGAATATCCCCTCTTTCGGGAATATTCCCGACTTCCGGCATATAACATGTACAGGTATATGCCTTTTTATTTTTGATTCCCATCAGCTCCCATTCTTTTTCCATTCTTTTCTGTTGTGAAAAGATAAAAGAGAACATTGCTTTCTGCGGGAGGGTCGCAGGCACTTCCGGAAGATAGCCTACAGGATCTGTAGTAAAAGATTCCTTGGGCAAAGCACCTCCGTCAATGAGCCGCTGCATCAGATTGAAAACAGGTTTCCATGTAATTGTTCCGGTAGCAATAACGGCATGTCCCATCTTTCCTGTGATTTTTACCATCCGTTTTGCCCCGAAGGCTTCCCCATACATAATCAAAGTATTGAGAACCTTCTGCATGGCTTCACCCTGCAGTCCATCCTGAACAGCCTTAAGCTCTTCATTCAGTTCCATCATTATATTTCCTCCAATATTGTTAGTTTTATTATAGCATGCTCCACGCAAAAGAAAATCCCGGCAATGTGCCGGGATGAATGAATTATAATTGTGCGGATTTTTTCAGGAAGAAGAAGCCGAAGACAAACAGCACTGCAAGTGTTGCAACCGCAATGTTGACATTGTTTGTGATGGAAACGGTAATACCGACCAATGTTGTTCCCATGAAGGCTGCACCCTTGCCACAGATGTCATACAAGCCAAAGTATTCGCCGGATGTCTCTGCCGGAATGATCTGTGCATAGTAAGAACGGGACAATGCCTGAATTGCGCCTTGGAACATGCCTACCACAAATGCCATAATGCCAAACTGCCACAGACTGTGCATGAACAAGGCAAAGATTGCCACAAATGCATAACCACCGATACAAACGGTAATCAAAGATACGGAGTTGTACTTTTCACTCAGTTTGCCAAACAGTGTGGCAAAGGCAAAGGCAACGACCTGTGTTAACAGGAGAATGACAAGCAGACCGATCTGATCAAGCCCCAGCGAAGTTCCGATTGCAACAGCTTCATCAATGATGGTGTAAACGCCGTCAATATAGAAGAAGAAGCCAAGCAGGAAGAAGAAGATCTTCTTTTCGTTTTTATAAATGTGTACAAGTGTATGTCCGATTCTCTGGAAACTGGATTTGATTTTTCCGCTTGTATTTTCCACATAATAGTTCTGTTTGTATCCTTTAATCAAAGGCACGGATACGCCCAGCCACCACAAAGCGATGATGACAAAGGCCAGCATAATAGCAAGGTGGAAATTCATCCTTTCTGTCATACCGAGGAAATACAGGATCAAAGCAGCAAGGAACGGAATACAGCTGCCGATGTAGCCCCATGCATATCCCTGGGAAGAGACAATATCCATTCTTTCCGGTGTTGTAACATCCGTCAGCATGGAATCATATAAGACAAGGCTTGCCTGATAACATACCTTCGCAATGACATATGTCACAAGATATAGCATCCAGTTCGGAACAATACCCAGCAATGCACAACCGACAACACCGATCAAGAGAACAGTGATGAACATCGGTTTCTTGAAATTCTTGTTGTCGGAAATTGCACCAAAAACCGGACCGATGAAAGCCACAAGAATGGTAGCTACAGATGTTGCATAACTCCAATAGGCCAGATAATCCGAATTGGAGATACCCGCTTCCGTTGCCAAAAGATTGAACCAGATCGGAATAATGGTTGATACCATCATCGTAAATGCGGAGTTGCCGATGTCATAATAGATCCAGGCACGCTCCAATGAATTGAATTTTTTGAACATAATCAGACTCCCTTGTCTATATTATCTGACAATTCAATCAATTTCTCCATTATTTTTTTAGAGATGATGTAAAATAATGAGGACGAGGAGAGAATGTCATGAACAAACCACAAATATGGGCACATCGCGGTGCCTGCGCATACAAACCGGAAAACACATTGGAATCTTTTCAGGAAGCCGTAAACATGCATGCCGATGGCATAGAGCTGGATATCCAGATGACAAAGGATGGAAAAATTGTTGTCATACATGACGAAACAATTGATCGTACTTCCAACGGCAGTGGATGGGTCAAAGATTTTACGTATGAAGAACTGTTGAAATACAATTTCAATAACCACCATTCCGAAATCCCTTATGCACGCATTCCTTTAATGGAAGAGGTGTTCGATCTGATCAGACCGACGAACCTCATTATCAATATCGAACTCAAAACAGGGATTGTGTTTTATGAAGAAATCGAGGAAGCAATCCTGAAACTGACAAAAGAAAAAGGAATGGAAGATCGCGTGATTTACTCCTCCTTCAACCATTATTCCATCACCAAAATACAAAAGCTGAATCCTTCCGCAAAAACAGCATTCCTATATGCAGATGGCCCGATTGACATGCCGGAATATGCACATTCCCACCATGTCAATGCGATCCACCCTGCCCTCTACAACATCCAGTTTCCAAATCTTATCGAAAAAGCACACGCTCTCGGCATGGATGTCAATGTATGGACAGTCAATGAAAAGGAACATATTCAGTTTTGCCTGTTGAAGCAGGTTGATGCAATTATCACCAACAAGCCTGACTATGTCAGAGAAATTATAGAGGAGAAAATATGAGCCAATCCTTTCTGGACCATATGGAAACCGTTGTCAAGCCTTGGCTGCAAAGCACCGTAAAAGAAGGCGATGTTTTGAGCTTTGACGGCATACGGCTTCATTACTACTATGCAATCCATCCCGAAGAAAAAGCAACGCTTGTTTTCTCACATGGTTTCTGCGAATTCTTCGGAAAATATCATGAGATGATATATCGTTTTTACCAACAGGGCTTTTCCGTATTCTTTCTGGAATACAGAGGACATGGGAAAAGCGAAAGAGTACTGACTTTTGAAGATAACAGAGTCATCGTTTCCTCATTTGATGAATACAAGCAGGACTTGGAATACTTCATGGAAAAAGCAGTCAGAAAGCTTTCCGCCACAAAGAAATATCTCCTCTTTGCTCATTCCATGGGCGGAGCGGTTGCCTCTTTGTACATGGAGGATCATCCGGACGACTTTACCTGTGCTGTCCTTTCTTCCCCGATGTTAAAAATGACATTCGGAAAAGTGCCGGATCCTTTGATCAATGCGATGGGCATTTATTCCAGAGCTGCCAACAAGGATACCGAATTTGCCCCTCATCAGCATCCCTTTACCGGGGAGTACCAGTTTGAAAGAAGCAGCTGCCTGGATGAGGAGAGATATCAATACCAGTTTGAATTGCGCAAAAGCGATCCCGATTACCAGACATGGGGCGCAACCGTCATATGGGTTGCGGCCGCAAAAAAAGGCAGCGAGAAAGCTTTACGGAATGTCGGCGCAATCCGAACTCCGATTCTGTTGTGCCAGGCAGGTCTTGATACCATGGTGGACAATGACGGCCAGAACCAGTTTGCTGAAAAATCCCCGTATGTATCCCTTGTCAGATATGAGAATTCCAAACATGAACTCTACAATGCAGCAGAAGAGACAAGAGAGAAATATTATCACGATATCCTGAAATTCTATAACACTTACAGTAAATAAGATTGGCGAGGAAGGCACATAGCCTGATTGATGTCTTCTCCGTATTCAATGCAGATCATGCAGGCTGGATCAGACTCATTGTCATCATGATCATCGCTATTGCCTATTCAATCTATCTGACACATGTGGAAACGCCGGCAATCAATCTGATTGAAAAAGAGAATTTCTGATGTGATCAATGCATTTATACAAAGAAACAGGTGTGACTTTATCACACCTGTTTCTTATTCCTTCTTTTTTCTGAAAAACAGAAGCAGCCCGGTAACAATTCCACATGCTGCAACAGCAACACCGATCCATAATACAACATTAAATGTTGAACATGTTATGACAATCGTATCGAGATCTTTCGGAATTGATGTCAGATCAATTGTCACTGTTTTTCCTTCAACAACACCGGCATTTGTTTCCGGAGTGCCCGGCATATTGACCACAAGAACAGCTTCAAATCCATATTCTTTCAGTGTGGACATATCCATGCCGGAATCTGCATAACCTGCATCCTGTGACATATCAGACTGCAGCTCATTTACCGGAATTTCAACTGTCAGCTTGTTTCCCTCTTTATGAGAATAATATTCAGTCTCCTTGATACCGGAAGCTTTGACACCTGCATAGGGGTCTTCCCCTTCCGTTCTGACGGTTTCTATTTGTGCCTCCGGATAGGATTCCTGAAAGCTCTTTTTCATTTCTTCGAGTGTTGCATCAATATCTCCCGCTCCTGAGAGTACTTCTTCCTGATAAAGCATTGTTACCGCCTCAGTGATTGATCCATCGGAAGCGACATCCAGGGTGATATTGATTTTCATACATCCCGTCAACGCCATTGCAATGGACGACAGGAAAATCTTTTTCATTATTTTTTTCATTATGTGTTCCTCATGTCCTCTGAAGATATACTACCATAAAAAGTCCGAAGCAAACAATTATGCTTTATGATTCTGTTCCATCTGCTCAAGAATTTCCTGCGTCCTCTGTCTCTGCATCAGAATCAGTTCTTCCTGCCTGTCCAATCTTTGCAAAACAGCTTTCACCACCTCTTTCTGTTTATGTATGTTGCTTTCCAGAAAAAGCCTGATTTCCTCGAGAAGGAATCCTGCTTTGCGATATCTTTCGATCTCTTTCAATGTATTTAATTGCTCTTCTCCATAAATCTTGTGCTGCTGGCTGCCTTCTCTGCGCACCGGTTTCAAGATACCCTCTTTGTCATAAAGATAGAGTGATTTTCTGGTAGTTCCTGTCAACCTGCACATGTCTGAAACCCTATAGCATTTCTTTTCGTCACGATTCATCATATGTTTTCCTCCTGCTAGGGGAGGAGAAAAATCTGCGAAGAAAAAATCACCTTTTTTCAAGGTGATTCATGTTACACTACAGAAGTTAAGTTATCACGGATATTCTCAGTCACAGAAAAAAGTGCCAACCTCTTTTTAAGGTTGACACCATTTGGCATTTGCCATGCCTCTTGTCATCAGATATTCAACGCTGTCGTATAAGCACCCCAGATCGCTGTCATCAGATTGCCAGGATGATCGGCATCTCCTAACAGATGTACATGCTCATCCTTGATGGCATTATAGAGTTCTTGGTCGGAAGTATAGCCGACAGAAACGATGACTGTATCCGCAGGAATTCTCTTAACGGTTTTATGCACACCTTGTAAGCTCATGACAAGTGCTCTGCCGTTACTGTTAGGTACATTGGTCGTTGTTGTTTCTACAACAGCCTCACCATTTTCATAGCAGAGTACCTGGGAGGACTTCAGAATATCCACTTTGTAGTATTCCATCAGATCCATTAAGCAGTTGTAATTGGCTGCGGATAATCCTTCCACATTCAGGATGGTCGGCATTGTTTCGACAAGAGTCACCTTCTTGTTCTTTCTGGCAAGATCATATGCCAGTTCGCAACCTGTCAGGCCGCCCCCGACAATCACAACATTCTGATCCTTGATATTCTGATTTTGCAATACATCTACCGCATATCTGACCTTTTCAGAATCAAATCCCGGTGTATTCAGTTTTCTCTCCTTAGCACCTGTTGCCACAAATACTTCATCATATGCCGAACGGTTTTCCGGTTTGAATTCTGTATTCAGCAATACGTTGACTCCGGTGTCTTTCATCTGTTTTCTGTACCAGTCAAGCAGTCTGCGGTCATCATCTTTGAAATCAAATGCAGCTGCTGCCACAAAGACGCCACCCAGTGTATCTGTCTTTTCATAGAGGTCCACATCATGTCCACGTAAAGCTGCAACTCTTGCAGCTTCCATGCCCGCAATACCACCACCTACAACAGCAATCTTCTTCTTTGTCTCAGCAGGTGTGATATTGTAATGGTTTTCCATGCCGCATCTTGGATTCAATGCACAGCTGATATCCTTGGTAGCCATCTTTTCATAATCAATCTGGAAAATACGTGCAAGACATCCGAAGTGACAGGAAATACAAGGACGTACATCCTCTTCTCTTCCTTCCTTGAATTTCCGGCCGAGTTCCGGATCTGCAAGCAACGGTCTGCCCATTCCCATCATGTCAATTCTTCCGTCTGCGATTGCTTCATCTGCAAGTTCAGGATTGTCAAATCTTCCGCCACAGATAACCGGAATGTTGACAACCTTTTTGATTTCCGCAACATCTTTCAGGTTCAATGCCTTCGGCATGTATACCGGCGGATGCGGCCAGTACCATGCATCGTATGTACCGTTATCGCAATCGAGCATATCATAGCCTGCTTCTTCCAGGATCTTTGCAACCTTTTTGCTTTCTTCAAGATCTCTTCCGAATTCTTCAAATTCCTCACCCGGAACAGCACCTCGGTTAAATCCCTTTGTGTAGCTCTTGACGGAATAACGCACGGATACAGGGAAATCTTCTCCGCATTCCTTCTTGATCGCTTTAACGATTTCACACGGGAAACGCAGTCTGTTTTCCAAGCTTCCGCCATATTCGTCTGTGCGGTGATTGAAGTTGGCAATGGTAAACTGATCAAGCAGATAGCCTTCATGCACTGCGTGAATTTCCACGCCGTCAATACCGGCATCCTTTGCCGCTTTGGCACCGATTGCGAATCCTCGGATATAGTCTTCAATGTCTTCCTTTGTCATTTCCGGATTATTCTTTGTCGGATCCCATACATTCGGCAGGGAAGAAGGTGCAGGATCATTCGGGTTTGTGCTGGATCTGCCCGATAAAGCAGAAATCATGATAAATACTTTCGATCCATATTTATGCACTCCGTCTGCAAGATACTTCTGATTTTTTACATAGCTTTCCGGATTGTTCAGTATGGATGGCAGACCGCCTTTCGGTAATGGTACAAGACCTGTAATGATTAATCCTGTTCCTCCCTTTGCGCGTTCAATGTAGTAGTCGGCACCGTCTTTGGTGTAACTGCCGTCATGATTCATAAGTCTTGGACTGAACACGCCCATAGGCAAAAGGGCGATTCTGTTGGGGATTTCCACCTTGCCGATTTTCACAGGTGAAAAAAGATGATTATACTTTTCCATGATGTCCTCCTGTGGTGAATGTTTATTTTCACCGAATCTATTCTGCGAAAATAATAGATCATTTTTGCATGCATGTCAATATGTTACAAAAACAAAGAAGAGATTTGCATCTCTTCTCTGTTTTGATAGGAGTTTTTTTGGAGGAGTTCAAGGAGGATTTAAAATGCCGGTTGTACTGTCTGAATTGCTACTATTCGATTTTGGAACTTTATCTGTTCCTTGCACTTATATAGTAGCTTATCCTCCATAGAAAGATCAGTCTAAAAATATGATATTTAGAGGTAATTTTATATATTTTTTAGATTTTTGATTGTATTTCAAATCACATTGACCTGATATTTTCCTTTGCATGCTCCATCCGCAAAACAAAGAAGAGATTTGCATCTCTTCTCTGTTTTGAAAGGATTTTTTATGGAGGAGTTTAAGGAGGATCTAAAATGCCGGTTGTACTGTCTGAATTGCTACTATTCGATTTTGGAACTTTATCTGTTCCTTGCACTTATATAGTAG
>CACXCB010000338.1 GCA_902766005.1 uncultured Erysipelotrichaceae bacterium
GCGTTCTCGCTTGCAGAAAGAAAGCTCTTTGTGATAAAAGATAATAACCCCATACCTTTCTGAAAGGGTGATACATCCGAATCAGAGCGGCGAATGGCGTATTTCTGAAAATGTCATGGATATATAGGAGAATTTTATCGTTGATCCAGCCAAGCTGCAAAAAAATAAAGAATCTGTCATTTTAACCATTGGTGCAGATCCCGTATCATATTGCGATACGCAAAGATCATCCTCATGCAGACGGGAAATGCATTTGCATAAATGATCTTGAGGATTATAAGATTTCCTTTTTTTCCGCGAAATCTCATAAAAAAACATAGATTTGGCGGAAAAATATAGCTTCGTGCTTGCATGTGATAGAAAAACTTTGCAGAAAACGTCTTTCACCGCTTTTATCAGGAAAAACAAAAATCTGGGCGTCAGGAATCATATATGCCATAGCACAGAACAACTGGATTTTTGAAAGAAGCAATTATTATTACAGGACTGCGAAAGATCCGGTTGAACCTTTAGGTGTTTCCAAAAGCACAGCCACAAATAAAGCTGCAGATATCCGCAAGATGCTGAAGATTGACCATTTCAGTGCAGAATGGATTTTTCCATCAGAAAAGGATTAATTCCGTATGTACCTGCATTGAAAAATAATAAAGATCCAAATTGAGATGCACTTCAATAACAAGCTGTTTTTTCATGAAGCAGCTTGTTTTTATCTGTCTGATCCCCTGATTGCACATTTAAACCGGATCATGTGAGGAATTGTTATGCATGATACTCCATAGATTTAAAAAATGTATCATAGTATAGCATTCATCCCTTAAGGTTTACATCCTTTTTTGGTAAACATTTTTTCAAGGCTTGCATAGTCAAAAAAAACAGTGACCTGGTATATAGGTCACTGTTACGCCTTTACGCAATGGCCGAAATCAATTTACGATTCAAATACATAGAATGCCGCAATTTCTATGCCGATACCATTGCTGCAGACGGAATTATCTTTTTTCAATTACCATTCAATCAGAATTTCAGCTGATTCATCCTTCACTTCTAAAGGAAGAATATATAAGCCATCCTTACATTGAATGGTATCTGTATAGTCTTTGCCATTTACCTTTATACACTTTGGCATTTGTACAGAACACCATCCGAACGGTCCTGTTTCCTGAATCGTTATCTTATCAGAATCCGGATTCTCTTCCCATTTGTTTACGGATGTAAAACCTGCATACTTATCCATTCTTCCGAAAAGAGACATGTTCTTTCCTTTTGGAACGATGACAATCCATTGATATTCTCCCGGTTTCATTGTTCCCTGATATACTTCCTGTTCAGGAAGTACTTTTTGATTAAACCAGTCATAAAGAACATATTCCTGTGATGGATTTAATTCACTGATTTCTTTGATCTGAAATGTCCAGTCTTTTGTCTCTTCTGTCAGATTGAATAACGCTAAACCTCCGGCATATAAGCCTGCTTGTTTTCCATAGTTGTGTAATTTTAAAATACCGTCTTTTAAAGGATCCATAAAGACACAGTCATCTGTCGGCATTAAGGATCTTTCCAGCATCAGTATCTTGCCATCTGTATAGATCATCGGTTTAAATGCATCCGCATTTGTTTCTCCGACTCGATCACTGAAATACAGCGGTCCGCCGCTGGCAGCACGAAGAAGTCCGTGTTTGGTTGCATCATCTGCAGATGTCCAGAACATATCCCAGTCACACATATAGTATGCATTGTGATACAAAGAGTTATAGGCATTCTGTAAAAGATGTTCTTTAAAGCCTTCTTCTCCGAATGTCGGTACAAAATCATTGGAATTACGTGATACACCTGTAATCTTGCGGGCATTGATGGATTCCATTGCCATACCCATACAGTTGATTACATCATGGTGGAATATCTCTGATGCCGATTCTATGCCTTTCATGATTCCTGCCATAGATGCAGGATAGGGGATTTCATTCTTAAAGAAGAACGGAACTGTACTTTGTCCATCAACCTTCACAAAGCTGATACCTTCGTTTTTCAGATATTCATACCATTTGTGATAAAAACTTTCTGCATCATACGGATTGGGAAAAAGGTTTCCTTCTTTTGTTTCATAAAGATCTTCTTTATCCAGGTTATTGTTATTGGCAATGCCTTCCCAATAACCGCATACCGCATGCCATACACCGAATCTTTTTATTCCGGTGATTTCATTGATTCTGTTCAAGAATGGTTTAAATCCCCCTGGGAACTTCTTTTCATCAGGTTCATACGCAGTCAGTTTCTTTCCTTCCGTACTCAACCATCCGTCATCGATTAAAAACCAGTTTACCGGAACATGCTTTTCCTTAAGCTCTTTTGCCTTTTCAATCAGTCCTTCCCCGTTAACATCCTGATAGAATGCATCCCAGCTGCACCATCCAAGATATTGCAACATATCCGGTACTGCACGTTCTCCTAACAAAGGCAGATGATTTAACTCTGCCATAGCTTTCATTGCCTTGTCTGCAGCTTCTCTGATGCTTTTTGAAGAACCAATTAATATCACAAGCTCGTCAAAATCTTTCAACGTTTCCATGCCTGAAAATACTTTGACCTGAATTGCGGTATCTGTTCCCCGGGTAAAGGAAGTTTTAAAGACATTACCTGTTAAAGCCAGGATACAATGTGACATGTTTTCTTCATGGATGAACAATACCTGTGTTCTTTCCGGTATATCCTGAAAAGAAGAAAGGAATGCAGGTCTTGTCCACCAGTCATTCAGCATATATAAAGCGGTTATTCCATCCGGGTGCATCCCTGTTTCAACGGTTAAGCGGATGATATCATCAGCATCAAAAACGATGGTTTTATCAAAAGCAGCCTGCAGTCTGATCAATTGACAGTCATGGATGGTATTCGTTGAAAATGAAACAGTTCCAAATGATACTTCTTTATTTTCTTCTTGATGAAGAATGACTGTTTCTTCAGCTGTTTCCTTTTCTCTAAAGGTACAAGTTATTGTGCTTTCCATATAGCTCCTTCAGCAAATCCGATTGCCATGTTTTATTAAAAAAATTCTAGCATTCCATTTCCGTTCATCATATCTTCTGTTGTGATATTTTATATCTCAATTTTTTGAAATAAACCATATACATGTATATTATGTCACATAATGAAATATTGATCTTATAGGATAACGATAATCCCGATGGGAAGAAATATATTACGATCGATGCATGAGATCTTAGCTAAAGCCTGACTGCAGTAATAATACATTTTTTCAAACAATACACAGGTATCTGTTTTCAGAATGCCGGTATAGTGCAAATATGGCGTAAAAAAAGACAGTAACATATCAACTGTTACTGTCTTAGCGGTTTATTCTTTTGCGGCTGCAGCTGCACGTTTGCAAGCGCAAGGGAGTCAGCCTCCCTCAGCCATTCATATTCGCCCTTGTACTGGGCAGGCGTGGGATACA
>CACXCB010000339.1 GCA_902766005.1 uncultured Erysipelotrichaceae bacterium
AGCCATAAACCTGAAAAAAGAAGCACTGAGAACAGCGCTTCTGTAAAGCAATGTAATAATCATGGTACCCTGGGGCACAGGGAATCCCATAAGCTCGGGTAATCTGAACGCACTGGTGTTCTTGGCCGAGAAGCCCCCACCTCTTAGCTTCAGCGAAGGTGGGGGAGTATGTCACTTATCCTATAATGAACCTCAAAACGAATACATCACTCGAATATAATACATTCAATGTATTAAACAATTCAGCTTTAACAGACAAAAAAAAATCATGCCTTCCGGCATGATTTTCAGTTCTTATTTAGAAGCGTTTGTTCCGGCAATACGTCCGAATACAACGAAGTCAGCTACAGCGTTACCGCCGAGTCTGTTTCCGCCATGTACGCCGCCTGTTACTTCACCAGCCGCAAACAGATGCGGAATGACTTCTCCATTTGTGCCTACAACTTCAGCATTTGTGTTGATCTTTACACCACCCATGCAGTGATGGATGCCTGGAGAGATCTTTACTGCATAATATGGAGCTTCAGCAAGATCTGTCTTCATCGCATCAAATGCATCTCTTCCAAATTCTGCATCTTCTTTAGCTGCACAAGCTGCTGCCCATGTATCTAAGGAAGCCTGTAATGTTTCTTCATCACAACCGATCAATTCAGCAAGATCAGCTGTTGTGTCACACTTGATCATATATCCCTTATTGACATATTTTTCAATGACTGTGGATACGGAAGCCATGTTTTCATCAGCAATTAACCATGCATATCCATCCGGCTGTGCAATGACATTTGCGGATACAACATCTCTTGTCAGGATTTCATTGCAGAAACGTTTTCCTTCCTTATTTAGTAAGATAGCACCATCTCCGCGTAAAGATTCGGAAATCAATGAACCATCTTCCTGTACGACTGTAGGATGGATCTGAATCTGATCAAGATCAACGAAATCTGCACCGGCATTACCAAGGAATTCAATCGCATCACCTGTGATGGAAGGAGCATTTGTGGAAACATAACCTTCGAGATCAGGACGATATTTAACGATCAGTTCAGGATTGGATCCAAAACCGCCTGTTGTAACAACAACGTTAGAAGCATGGATAACAATATTCTGTCCGTCTTTGCCTACTGCATGCAAGCCGACAGCTGCACCATCTTCCATGAGAACTTCATCCACTTTTGCATCAGTGATGATTTCAATGCCCATTTCATCACATGTGGAAGAAAGATGTTCAACAAGGAATGTACCTACAGGAAGAACTTTGCCTTCATCATTCACCGGACGATGCTGACGAGGAACAGAAGCACCGCCTGCCTGTCCTACATCGGATAATGGAGCACCGATACTGTCGAGCCAGTCGATAGCAGCAGAAGAATTTTCAGCAAGTGTATGAACCAGATCAGGATTGTTTAACTGATGTCCGCCTTCCATTGTATCTTCAAAGAAGAGCTCAGCAGAATCTTCAATATTCTGTTCTGCCTGATAATGTGTGTTGGCAGCATTCATACCACCTGTAGCGTAACTGGAGTTTCCACCCGGAACAGAAGCCTTTTCAAGGATAATAACGGATTTTCCGTTTTGTGCAGCTGTAATCGCAGCTGTCATGCCTGCTCCGCCTGCACCCGCAACTACAACGTCAGCTGTTTTTTCAATATCTTCAACAACTGTCTCTGTTTCAATCGGTTCCAAAGATGCCGGATCAACTCCTGCAGATTCCAATGCTTCATTAACAGCACCGAAGAATCCGTTAGATGTGAATGTTGCACCGGAAACACCATCGATGTTTGTAGACTGTGCTGCAAGAACTGCTTCAACTAACTGAGGAAGAGCAGCACCGCCGACTGTAGGTGTTTCAGCATCAGCAGTGTATTCAATGCTTTCAATAGCGTCATCACTTAATGTTACAGAAACATGAATCGGGGAATTCTCTCCGCCAAAACCTGCTTCTTCACCTTCATAAGTGCCAGCTTTGAAGAGGGATGCCGTTGACTCTGATGCAGGCTGTTCAGATGCGGATCCTGCAGCAGAAGATGTGGATCCGCCAGAGCAAGCACCCAGAGCCAGAGACATGGAAATAGCAGCTAAGATTTTCCAAGCTTTTTTCATTCTCTTTTACCTCCGAATGATAATTTTGTCATATTATACGACAATTTGCATGACAATATTATCATCATATTTTAGCAATTTCAATGACTTTTCCCTTTGTTTCTTTTAAAATAATAGAAGGTGACAAATGTATGAATATATTAGATAAAATGAATCTGAAATATGATGAAATGACCGCATCAGAAAAAAAAGTCTGCAACGAAATTAAGAGTGATCCTTCTTTAATTGCCAATTACACGATTACACAGGTTGCAATGCATGCAGACACCTCCACATCTGCCGTGCTCCGTTTCTGCCATCGTCTTGGCTATAAGGGTTATAAAGACTTCCGCTATGATATACTGTATTATCTGAAACAAAATGACAACAACCAGAATAACAATGATCTGATTTCCGGTTTATCTTCTTCTTTTGCATCAGCAGTTGCAACACTTGGAGATATTGACCGTTCCGTATTTGATCAATTAACCGCAGATATTCTGCATGCAAATAAAGTTGTATTACTGGGAAGATACAGAAATGCAGTTGTGACTTCCAAATTACGAATGAGTTTAACTGATCTTGGCATTATCTGTCTGGAAGGAAACAGTGATCTGGATTTCCAGCATCTCCTCTATGTGATTGATGATCATACATGTGTTATTCTGTTTTCCATGTTAGGTGATACATCTGATCTTAAAGAATTTCTGGAACAGCTGTCCTCTCAGACAAATCATTCCTGGGTCATTACCACATCCTCCAAACCGAAAGCTTCCAGATATATTTCAAACACTGTGCAGATCCCTTCTATATATAATAAGGATAAAGCCCATATCACATCCCACTTTGTCGTTATGGCTTTTACGGAAATGCTGGTCGCATATATTGCACAGACAACTGAAGCGAAATAAAAAGCAGATTCAACTCTGCTTTTTATAATATCTCTCCATTAGATGCAATGACCTTTTTATACCAGTCAAAGCTCTTTTTCTTATATCTTTCTAATGTACCGGATCCATCAGAATATAAATCCACATAGATAAATCCATATCGTTTGTCAATTTCGGCAGTGGAACAGGAAATCAAATCAATGCATCCCCATGCAGTATACCCCATTACTTCAACGCCATCTTTAATGGCTTCCTTCATCTGTTCAATATGTGCTTTCATGTAAGCAATACGATAATCATCATTCACGGTATAACTTCCGTTTCCATCCGGAACAAGCGTATCTTTTGCGCCTAAGCCGTTTTCTGCTACAAATAAAGGTTTCTGATATCGTGCATAGAAACGGTTCAATGTATAACGCAATCCCTTCGGATCAATCTGCCATCCCCATTCTGATACTTTGGAATACGGATTCTTTCGTAATTCCGGTGTCATGTTGGAACGGGATGGTTCTCCGAGTGTCGGATCGGTTGTTGCACAGTTGCTGGAATAATAACTGAAGGCAATAAAATCTGCAGTATTCTTTAATGCTTCTTTATCTTCTTCTGTGATGGTAATCTGTATACCCTGTTCTTCAAATCTTCTTTCTGCATAATACGGATATTCTCCCCTTGCCTGAATATCTAAGAAGAAATACAAATCATTATCAATATCCATGACTTTCAAGATATCATCCGGATTCGGTGTCAACGGATAAACCGTAATACCCACAACCATACAACCTATTTGGTTATTTGGATCTATCTCATGACCCATCTTTACCGCAAGAGCACTTGCAACCAGTTCATAATGCATTGCCTGATACAGTTCACTCAATGATAACTGATCTTTCGGTGTCATAATGGCACCTGACATAAACGGTTGTCTCAGAATAGAGTTGATTTCATTGAAAGTAATCCAGTATTTTACTCTGCCTTTGTATCTTTCAAACAGGACTCTGCAGTATTTCAGATAGATATCGATCATCTTTCTGTTTGTCCATCCGTTGTATTTTCTTGCTAATGCAAGCGGTGTTTCATAATGAGATATTGTCACCAATGGTTCTATATGGTATTTCTCACATTCATCCAGAATATGATCATAGAACAGCAATCCTGCTTCATTCGGTTCCTCTTCCTCCCCTGTCGGGAAAATTCTGCTCCAGCCGATAGAAAACCTGTAAACTTTAAATCCCATCTCTGCAAACAAAGCAATATCTTCCTTATAGCGATGGTAATGATCTATTCCCTTTAATTTCAAATTATCTGCAGTAGGTGATTCTGTGTATGGGCCGAAACCATGAGGAAGAACATCCTGAATAGATAATCCCTTCCCGTCTTCATCATAAGCCCCTTCACACTGGTTGGCAGCTGTTGCCCCGCCCCATAGAAAATGATCCGGAAATGTATTTTGCATATTATGTACCTCTCATTGTTTCAATAATTGTATCATATTACAGATTTTTATTCTGAAAATCGGAGTAAAACAGTATTTTATCAAAACATCCACTCATTATCCTTTTAAAAATATCAAAACTATATTGTTTTTACCCTTTAAAATCATCAAAGATATACTATCACCAGAGGTATTTCGTCATGTTGAAAAGGAGGTTTCCCTCCTTTTTCTTATCCGTTGATCAAATATTCTTTCAGGGCTTCTTTATCCATACCCTGTATGCCTAATTCTTCAAGACTCCGTCCGTTCTTCCAGCAGTCTGTATCCATGATACAGCTTCCCATTGTTACCATGGCTTTCATTACAGGTACATCTACACCGATCTGTTCCGCCAGTTTAGCCCATACTGCAATACCATATGGAATATCCTCTGTATAATAACGGTATTTGAATGTCGGAGGTACGGCAATCTTTGCAAAACTTGGATCACCTGCAACAGCTGTCTTCAAATCATCTTCATTCGGGTTGATTCCATGTGCAACAATATCACTTTCATAACCCATCTCTTCCAGAATCGCTCTTCTTTCTCCATCCAGCTGAACCGTAGCTCTGACAACACAATCCGAGAATCCTTCGGTGTAATAATAGAAAGGCTGTCCGGCATACTCGATTCTTCCTGCATTCAAAATGCATCCCGGAACATGAATGATCGGATTTAAGCTGGATAAACCACAAGCAATGACACTTTCCACCGGTTCGATTCCATCAAACAATTCTGAAATCACCTTGCATGCTTTTTCTGTTTCTTTTGCAGGTATAGCACCAAACTTCAAAGGATTGAACCTGCTCATGACCATGATCTCTCCATCACCGAGAAGTCTGGTCGCATAAGGCAATGTGTGTGTTTCACCTACCACATTATCCTTTCCCAATGCTTTTAATTCATTGTGGAACGTCAAAGAACCAAATGTGCCCGGCAAGACAAACAGATACTGCCCCGGTTCCACATACTGAGCAATCTTCTTTGCAGTTTTGGTATGGACATATGCAGGCACCATTATCAGAATGCATTCTGCACCCTTTACTGCTTCTTCCATGTCTGTGGTCACTTTGGCTATTTCCACTTCACCTGTACCGATTGCACCTTTATAACGGATCTTTCTTGTTTCATAAACACTCTGCATATGCGCAATAAAATCCGCATCCTCATACAACATCACTTCAAAACCTTTGACGGTTAGATCGGCAGCAGCTGCATGACCGCCGTTCCCGCCACCTATAATTGTAATTTTTTTCATGATCAGCTCCTCTTATTAACATTCTACTTCCATATTTCATGCATGTTAAGCATAATTCTTATCCGCCTCCAAAAACCTCCCTTTCCATTTGTCTATTTCAGACAAAGACTATCGAAACTATACCTGTTATAATTTTCACAAGTTATAGGGGGTATAACATGAAGAAAAAGTTATCTGTCCCTGTTCTTCTTGCTACGGCATGTTTAACCGTAACAGGTTGTGCAGGAAACACAAGTAACAGTTCTGCAGCTGCTTCCTCTGCATCTGAAGCTACCGGTATTACCGGTGAATATGAAGCAACAGTAGCCGGAAGAAATGCAGACCTGACCGTCAAGACAACATTTGAAAATGGTGTCATCACAAATGTAGAAGTTACAGACCAGCAGGAAACAGTCGGTGTTGCAGATGCAGCCTTAGAACAAGTTCCTGCAGCAATTGTTGAAAAAAACAGTATCTCTGTTGATACAGTCACAGGTGCTACCGTTACTTCTACTGCAATTATCGATGCAGTTACACAGTGCATAAAAGATGCAGGCGGAAATCCTGAAGATTATGCATCAGCAACTGAGGAAACAAGCTCTGAGCCTGTTGAAGCTGAACAGCTTGAAACAGATGTAGTTGTAGTAGGTGCAGGTGGAGCAGGTATCTCTGCAGCATTAACTGCAATACAATCCGGCGTAGATGTCATTCTTCTTGAAAAGGCTGCAACACCGGGCGGTGTATCTGTCATTGCCGGCGGTCCTATGGGAATTGATTCCAATGACCAGAAAGAAGCAGGTGTAGCGGGAACATTTACCACAGAAGATGTATTAAAGTACTGGCAGGATTACAACTGCTGGATGGATGATGGCATGCTCTTCTACAACATCGCTTCCCAATCCGGTGAAACCATTGACTGGTTAGAAGAAAACGGAATGCCATTCACATTCATGGGAACAGAACAGGCTGCTCATGCAGACGGTTTCCCGACATATCACATCTATGAAGATCAGGAAAACAAAGCACAGTATTATGTAACTGTTGCCGAGAACTTCGAAAAAGCCGGCGGAAAGATCTACTATCAGACAGCAGGTTATGAATTGATGGCTGAAAACGATACAATCACAGGTATCAAAGCCAGATCTTCAGATGGAAAAGAATATGAAATTAAAGCAGATGCAGTTATCCTTTGCACTGGCGGATTCGGTGCCAATGCGGATATGATTGAAGAACAGGTAGGCTTCCCGCTTGAAACATTCACAACCGGAACACAGACAGGTGATGGTGCCACAATGTCTCAGGCAATCGGTGCCGGTAAAGGCAAAACCATCCAGCAGTATCATGGTGTAACATCCTACTCCGGTATTCAGACAGGACAGGGCAAAGATGAAATTGCCAAAGCAATCTATCTTGCAAGTTCTGTATGGGTAAACAGAAGAGCAAGCCGTTTTGCACCGGAAGACCTCAACTATGACACAGCACTTTCTTCTAACGCTGCAGCTACACAGGGTGAGTACTTCTTCTCCATCATGAGTGAGGATATGGTTAATAAAGTTGAAGCTGAAGGATCTAAAGCATTAAATGTTGAAATTCCTGTAGCTTATGAACCGACAATTCCGATGTTCTCTGTTGATGAAGGATGGACGGAATTCAGAGCTGCTCTTGAAGATGGTGTTGAAAAAGGAATCGTCTTCAAAGGTGCTACTGTTGAAGAACTTGCCGCAAACATGGGTGTTGATGCAGAAAGCTTAAAGAATACTATTGCATCCTACAATGCAGACTGTGAAGCTGGCAAAGACAGTGTCTATGGCAAAGACAGCAAGTATATGATCTCCCTTGGGGAAGGCCCATACTATGCAGTCAAGGCAAGACCGGTATCCCTCGGCGGAATCGGCGGCGTACTTGTTAATTCTTCCCTGCAGGTTATCAAAGATGACGGAACAGTTATCAAGGGACTTTATGCAGCAGGTAACGAAGTTGCCGAAATCTACAATAACTCTTATCCACTCGTTGAAGGTGTTACAATGATGACAGCTTTGACAGGCGGAAGAATCTGCGGTAAAGAAGCAGCTGAATATTCCACAAATAAATAGTAAAAAATACAGCGAGAGGTTATCCTTTCGCTGTATACTATTTCAGGGGTCATTATGAAACAACAGCTTTTTGATTTATTGGTGGAAAAACAAAGTCTTTCGGAATTTGTGGATTCTGTCGGAAAGTTATTGCATATACCATTTTGGGTCATGGATGATTCATTTGAAATCATCGCCTGTACCCACAATCCATCCACACTTCCCTATGAACAGAAATTATTCCAGGATAATACGATTGCCGCAAAAGCATTGCATTGGATACAGTCAGGCATTTCCGGTGAAATCACGGAAACCCAAAATCCGATCCATCGTATAGATGCAGAACTGGAAACTTCTGTCGTACTATTTGACATTGTTTATCATCATAAACTGCTGGGAAGATTAACTTTCTTTCAAGCAGAAGATGATCTGAAAGATGAAATTGTCATTCTTATTGCACAAGCATGTGCTGTTTATATCCGAAACGAAAATATGAATGCAGTTTCTAACTTAAAAGATAATTTTCTGTTGTTTTTGCTGGAAAACAGATTAGATGAGAAAGAAATAAATGATTTCAAGAATAGTATGCAATGGGAACATACCGGACCGTATTCCCTTGTTGTTTTAGACCATGATCTTCCCGATACAGAAAAAACCGGATATTTCAAATCATGGATCAGACACTTCCATAACGCTTATCCGGATTCTCTTTCCATTGTCTGGCATAACAGGATATTTATCCTGTTATCTAAGAAAAATCTTTCTTCATTTATACATGACATTCACGATTTAAAAGCAGGTATATCTCTTCCCTTTAACAATTTAATGGATATTCAAAGTGCGATAGAACAATCTTTATATGCATTGCAAAAAGGAAATCATACTATCAATATGTTTCAAAATGTTTACAACGATTACTTTATGGATATTCTGAAGGCCAATATTCATAGCGATTCATTCATTCTTCCTGAAGTAATGGATATGATTGATTATGACAAGGAATATAATACGCATTACCTGGAAACCTTAGAGACATATTTCGCATCCGGAGAATCCAAGGAAAAAACCGCTAAGGCATTAAACATTCATATCAATTCTGTCAAATACCGGCTTCAACAAATGCAGAAATTATTCTGCATCAATCCTGAAGAAAACAGAGCTGCAATACTTCTCTCTATCTCCATTTATAAAAACTTGTAAACAGGATTCAATCCTGTTTTTATATTTCAGTCATACAAACAGAATATTCTATTATGTAATGGTACGATAATCTTACATATATGGAGTGTTGATCATGAAATTCAGAAAAGACAAATACGGAAATGAACTCTCGATCCTTGGCTTTGGCTGCATGCGTTTTACCAAAAAAGGTTCCAATATTGATCTAGACAAAGCAGAAAGAGAGATTATGGAAGCCTATCATGCCGGTGTCAATTATTTTGATACTGCCTACATCTATCCCGGAAGTGAAGCTGCCATTGGGCAGATCTTTGAAAGAAATGCGATCAGGGATAAAATTCATATTGCCACAAAACTGCCGCAATATCTCATTTCAAACAAGTCTCCACTGTACAGATACTTCAACGAAGAATTATCACGCTTAAAAACAGATTATGTGGATTACTGCCTGATGCATCGCTATGTGAGAAAAGCTAAAAAAGATCGGCATCATCGAATGGATTGAATAAAAGGAAAAAAGCGGAGCTATCCGGAATATCGGTTTTTTTTACCATGGAAACACAGATAACTTTTTAAAGATCCTGAATGATTATGACTGGGATATCTGCCAGATTCAGTACAATTATTATGATGAAGTCACACAAGCCGGCAAAGCAGGGTTAAAAGTTGCAGCTGAAAAAGGCATTCCTGTAGTTATTATGGAGCCTTTGCGGGGAGGAAAACTTGTTAACCTTCTTCCGGAAAAAGCAAAGAAAATCATTGCAGAAAATGCGCATCACTGGACACCTGCCTAATGGAGTTTTCGCTGGTTATATAACCAGCCCGAAGTGACTGTTGTCTTATCCGGAATGAATTCTGTTGAAATGGTAAAGGAAAACTGCAAGACAGCTTCTTTATCAGAAACGAATATCTTTACACATGATGATTTTGACCTTCTTGAAGAAATCAAAGCAGCCATCAAAGAAAACGAAAAGGTCGGCTGTACAGGTTGCCGTTACTGCATGCCCTGTTCTAAAGGTGTTGATATACCCGGAACATTCCGCAGCTATAATGAAATGTATACCGAATCCAAACATCAGGGAAGATTTCAATACGCCCAGACTGTCGGTTTAACAAAGGAACCCGCTTTTGCATCACAATGTATCGAATGCGGAAAATGTGAACAACATTGTCCACAGGGAATTCCTATTCGACAGAAACTCAAAGAAGCAGATAAAGCACTTCGACCATTACCTTATAAGATCGGTATAAACATCGTCAGAAAGTTTATGTTCCGCAAAACAAGATGACTACAATGTAAAACACATTCTCCATTGCAGAGAATGTGTTTTTATTCCAAAAGATACGGAAACATATATACAGGCAGAAAATTGATATTTTCTTCAGACTTAACATCCCTTTGAGAAATAATATATGGTTTTCCTGCCACATCTTTGTATTTTCTGACAAACTCTGTAATTGATGCATGTTTTCCTGTACCTGAGGATTTCACTTCGATAGGTGTAATACGATTTGTATGTGGTATCAGAAAATCGATTTCATAATGATGTGTACTGCCATTCTTTTCCCAGGTGTGATATAACAGTTTTCTATTTGTAGAAGCAATCATTTGTGCAACCATATTTTCATACAGATAGCCAAGATTAGAAGGCAGTTTATCAGCAAGCAATTTAGCGTATATCTCATTTTCTGTCACAGGTCGATCAATAAACATCAATGTAACAAATAATCCTGTATCTGCAAGATATAACTTATACGAATCTAAATCTTTTGTCATTGACAAAGACAAAGACGGATCTAAAACATTATATGCAATTTCAACTGTTTTTGAATCAAGAAGATCAAATAATCTTTCGTCATCTTTATTTGTCAGTTTTTTTCCGGTAGCTGACGTTATTCTGTAACGTTTTACATTTCTGGATAACTGAGAAGGAATAGAATGATACATAGCTGCCATTCTTCCGGTATTGTCAATTTTATAAAAATCATCTTCATATAAAGATATAATTGACCTTTTCACTTCATCTATCTGAGAAAAATTCTTACCGGTGACATATGCATCTACTGCCTGTGGCATGCCTCCTACCGCCATATAAATGCGTAAATCTCTCATCAGATTTTGATTGATTTGCCGTCCTGCACTTTCTCCTGATTTATATATCTGTCGAGTTAAATCAAAAGTATTTTTCCCACAAGCCCATAAAAATTCTTCATAATCCATTGGAAATACTGTCATCTTTTTTTCTTCAGAAGGAATTAAGATATCCTTCACATTTTTCTTAATTGAAATCAACGACCCCGTTTCAATATAATGATATCTTCCATCTTTAACAAGATGTTTTATAGCCTGCCTGGCTTTTGGAAAAAATTGTATTTCATCAAATACAATAACCGATTCATGAACATATAGGCTGATTCCGGTAACCGCTTGTAATCTCAAAAAAAATGTATCCAGCCTGGTAATATCATTAAAACAATTCAAGATATCAATCGGTACATTTGAAAAATCTATTAAAATATATGACCGATACTCATTTCTGGCAAATTCTTCAGCTATTGTAGATTTGCCTACACGCCGAGCTCCTTCAATCAAAATTGCATACTGGTCTGCATATTCTTTTTTCCATTTCTTCAGATAATCATATGCTTTTCGTTTAAATTTCACTATTCTTCTCCATCAAAATTAAAAAGTTCCGTTTCTTCAAGATTATTTTAACCAAAAAGTTCCGTTTCTTCAAGATTATTTTAACCAAAAAGTTCCGTTTCTTCAAAATTTTATAGATGATCAAATAAAAAGATGAGCATTGCTCACCTTTTTATAATTCTAACAATGTATTGAATGCATCTCTTCCTGCTTCAAATGCATTGCTTGTCTTAATGCTTCCGCCGATGGTTCTGACTTCACATAATCCTTCAAGCTCTTCAGCAAGTTTATTATTCGGACGATAACCGAACGCAAGAATCACTGTTTTAGCCGGAATAGAGAATTCCTTTCCATCTTTTTCAACAATGACAGCATCTTCAGTAATCTCTTTTACCTTGGTGCTTGCATGTACTGCAATATCATATTCTTTAATCTGTTTATTGAAGTTCATATCTGCATAGATCGATGGCAGCATTTCTACTATTGTGACTTTTCCGTTTTCTCTGTGTGCCATGGCTACAGCCGTTTCAACACCGACTTCTCCGCCTCCACACACAACAACATCATCACCTGTAACAACCTTGCCCATCAATGCATCTTCAGCTACACAAACATGCGGAAGGTCAATGCTCTTGATCGGTGGAATTGTCGGTGTTCCACCTGCCGCAACAATCACTGCATCCGGTTTGTCTGCTTCAACAATCTCTTTTTTCAGTTTTGTATTCAGACGTACTTCGATATCCTGACGCTTGAGTTCAGCAATTAACCATTGCGTAAAGAGACTGACTTCTCCTTTTCCCGGAGGATAAGCAGCGGATAACAACTGCCCACCCAGACGATCCTTTGCCTCAAAGAGTACAGGTGTGTATCCTTTCTTTTTTGCATAGATTGCTGCATACATTCCGCCCGGACCGCCGCCTGCAATGTAGATCTTCTTGCTGACATCGGAGTGCATTGCATCGAGCTCGCTTTCTCTGCCGACGGTCGGATTTGCAAGACAGCTTGTCTGTCTTCCTGCAAGAAGTTCTCCGTAACAGCCGATATTACAGTTGATGCAATGTCTGACTTCTTCTTCTCTTCCTTCTTTGACTTTATTCGGAAACCATGGATCTGCAAGAGATGTTCTTCCCATGCCGATTAAGTCAGCTCTGCCGGATTTTAATACTGCTTCTGCTACACCTGCAGTAGTCATTCTGTTTGTGGTAAATACAGGAATGGAAACAACAGATTTAATCTTTTCAGTATTAGGAACATTGAATCCATGTGCATAAACATCAATGTCATTATTCTGATGGTTACCGTACATACCGGAAGATACATTGATATACATTGCGCCGATTGCTTCCAGATTCATTGCCAGTTCCATGGAATCAAATACATCTCTTCCGCCGAAATATCCGTCTCTTGAAGATAATCTGCATCCAACAAGATAGTCATCTCCGACTTTGGATTTCACATTCTCAAATACTTCTTTGACAATTCTGAATCTGTTTTTAAAGCATCCACCGTATTCATCTGTTCTCTTGTTTGTATATGGGGACAGGAATTCAAACAACAGATAACCATGAGCCAGATGGATTTCCACACCGTCAAAACCGGATTCTTTTGCACGTCTTGCCGCATCACCAAACTGTTCAACAATCTCATGAATCTCATCAACTGTCAATTCATGCGGAATCTGTTTTAGCCATGGGCATGGAATCGGGGATGGTGCAATATTCTGCACGCCGCCATTGACATACTGGTTACTCTGTCTGCCCGGATGATAGATCTGGCAGACAACCTTTGCACCATATTTGTGAATACGTTCTGTAAACTCTTTGTTTAAAGCGATATGTTCATCTTTATAGAAACCCGGAATACGATCATATCCTTTTCCATGTTCTCTCATGGAATAGTCTTCAGTAATGATTAAACCCCATCCGCCTTTTGCCTTTTCTTCATGATAGCGCATATACTTTTCTGTTAATGTGCCATCATAGTTGCAGTAATTGGTAACCATGGCAGTTACGACCAATCTGTTTTTTACTTCTACATTTCCCAGTTTATACGGGCTGAATAATAAATCGTACATTGTATTTCTCCTCAACTCTGTACTTTTAGAATACAGGATGAAGAAACTTCAGAGTCAATAGTGAATTGACTCACAATTTTACAGGTATTTTAATCTCCATATATCTATGCCAGGTACTTCCCTCATGTGATTTGATCAGAATCTCTCCGATGATTTTTCCGTGAATTGTATATCCATGATCTGCAATATAATCCATAGCAGGTTTCAACATGCCGATCTTTAAATCTCCCTTTTCTCCCATATCAATAATGGTATGCAGGCAGATTCCCGAAGGTAGATGATGAATTTCTTCATTCCTTTTGAGATTTAAGAAATCAAATGTTTCTTTATCAAAGGCAATGGACCACATGTCCTGGTTCAGATCTTGTTGAATGCTTTCAAGATCAGAATGTAAAAATGTTGTATAGAACGGTGCCTTGCTTAACCACAGTTTCATTGTTTCGCTGCTGTAATCTACATCGGAATACGTATCATTTTCTCTTGTGCAGTATGGAAGATAATAATATTCCTCTTCCTTTTTAATCCAGTAATTGCCGATATTGTAAGGAGCAGAAGAAATTTTTTCATGAATGGATGCCATACAACGGATCAGCATATGCTGATATTCAATTTTTGATTCAATGTCACGGTATCTTTCCGTGATTTTACGATCGATCTCAGAAAGATCATCCTTCTGCATCATATCTTTGATTTCTTTTAAGGAAAACCCCATATTCCTATAGCGAATCGCTTCATTCAGTTCAAACACATCCCAGACATCATAGGTTCTGTATGTGCTTCCTTTTGTCCTTTTCGGATTCAGTATTTTTTCTTTTTCATAGAAGCGGATTGACTCCACGCTCATATCTGTTAACTGTGATAATTGTCCTATTTTTAATCCCATATCTTTCTCCAAAAGTCTGTAGTTACTATAGACATTTTATACAATTCAAATAATCTTGAAAACAGAAAAGTGAGCTTTATCTACGGCTCACTTTTTCAATCTCTTCCATTACTCTTTTTTCCGGTACGTTATTGTATTTTTTCTAATGACCTTGCAATCACTTTTCTGAAATACTCATAACATTCATCACTGTAAACAAAAGGAATCCAATGCTCTTTTGCATATTTTCCGGCAAGCGAATAGATTGCCACGTATTTTTCTTGTACAGCCCAATATTCAAGTTCTTTCAGATTCATACATGCATCATTGTAAATATACTTTTCAGGATTTATGGAATTGTGATATTGAATGACACATCCATCACCGGCATATCCTTCATCCTTTTCATAGGAATACATATAACCTGATAAAACATTTTCATTTATATATGTACCGTTTTGCAGATCATATGCATAATCTGTATATATTAACCCTGTGTCAGGATTATATCCTTCAGAAGGTACTGCATAATAAAGATTATCCTGTTTTATACAGTATGGATCATTATTTAAATATTCCTCCAAATCAAAGAATAATTCAGAATAAGAGGAATAGTCATAACGATACTGAGGAAAAGAATTTGAGATGATCTGTCTGAATTTTTCCATATCAGCATCAGAAACAGAAGCAATATCCTGAATGTCTGAAATATCTTCAGTATGGCTGACAAGCATGAGTATGGCTCTGTGTTTGCATTTTTTTGTTTCAATGCATAATTGATTTTCATCATATAGATCACATTCTCCCGAATAGGTGAAGTATTCTTCCTGAATGGATGAATGAAACTGAACCTGACATGCATTATCTGTTCCTGTACCCATTTCATCCCTTTCATAGTAATAGGTAAAAGTATCCAGACCGAGATTATCCTGGTAAGAACCTTCACTCAAATTAACATACACATAATCTGTATCATTATCCCTGATCACAAATTCATTTGGATTCTTTTCATAATCCACATATTGGTCTTTACGGCTGTATGCAATATTGTCTTTGAGATCAATGATTTGATAATACTGTATATCAGATGTTGATGAGACAGATTCATTCTTGTCTGAACTGACAGCTTCTTCTGTTGCAGAGCATGCAGTCAATAATGATAAAACAATCACGCCTGTTATTATTTTATTCATACTTTTCTCCGTTTCATTTATTCTATCATATGATTCATATTATCTCCCAGATGGTTTCTTATGGAACCTATCTTATTCGTATTGTTTATAAAAAACTATTGCGTAATGAAAATGAGAGATTTATATATTCATACAAATCTCTCTTAAAATCTATTTCTTTGTATTTTTACAGATTGCGAAGAATACCGAATCCGATTTCTTCTACATTCACCAAACCGTAATTGATTCCTACCGCAACAGAAACACCTGTTTCACGATTAATGCCTAACCATGCATGGTATGGACCGGCTGCTCCTGTATGCCAGGAGATCGGCATGGTTTTATCCAGTCTCCATGCAAGTCCGCTGTCAGATTGCTTGTCACATGGTGCCTGGTATTCATGGCACATATTCAGATACGGTCTTGATCCATTCAGCTGTATTGAGGCAAATTCCAGCAGATCCTCAATGGTTGCGTTTAATGCACCTGCAGGTGCAATAATATCTTCTTTTTCCCACTGCCAGCATCTGCATGGATTTTCTTTTTTATCATAACCGGTCATATCGGTATTGCCAAGGAAGGTATGTTTCAAGCCAAGATCTTCTGTGATGTATTCCTCCATTGCATCCCAGAAACCTTTACCGCTTACTTTACCGATAATATAACCGAAAATGCTCATACCGATATTGGAATACACAAATTTATATGGTTTATCTTTGAGATGCGTATTACGGATTATTTCCAGCATCTGTTCTTCATTCGGATATCCACGGAATGGATTTTTATGGAAGAGGCCTCCTTCATGATTTATCAGCACAAAAAACGGAATCGTTGTGATCAAATTATATGGCTGGGTGGTATAACCGGATGTATGGGTTGCCAGTTTTCGAAGACTTGGATAATACTGCTCCGGAAGATCGGGAATGTAGGCATTGATCGGTGCATCGAGATCCAGCTTTCCTTCTGAAACCAGTTTTGCGGCAAGTGAAGCTGTAAAAGGTTTACAAATAGATCCAACCGGATATATAAGCGGTTCTCCTTCTGCAATTTGACGATCCGGTCCGAAATGCAGAATTTCCGTTTCATTCTTTTTCCGGATACCGATCGTCAGCTCGACATGATGGCGGTTATGGTACAGTTTGTCAATCTCTGTACGAGCCTGGGCAGGTATAAGCATGATGATTCCTCCTAAAACATTGTTAGTTTTATTGTAACACGTATGCTTCCTTTCTTAATATACGACAGAAAGAAAATCACCGGATTATATCCGGTGATGATCAGAATACAAAATTACCGTTCCTGAATACAGGTACAATTGTGCCGTCTTCACAAATACCATCGATATTCATTTCCTTTGTGCCGAACATGAAATCTTCATGCTCCATGGAAGCATTGGCACCATGTGCTTTTAATTCCTCTTCACTCATTTCTGTTCCGCCTTTGAGATTCTCCGGATATGGTCGTCCTAAAGCAAGATGACATGCAGCATTTTCATCATACAAAGTGTTAAAGAATAAAATTCCTGATTTAGAAATCGGAGAATCATATGGAACAAGTGCTACTTCACCCAGATAGCAGGAACCTTCATCAAATTCCACCAGTGCCTTTAATGCCTCTTTTTCTTTCTTTGCATCAAAGTTTACAACTTTGCCGTTTTCAAAACGGAACCAGAAATCTTCAATCACTTTTCCCTGATAACTTAATGGCTTAGATGCATAGACAATACCGTTTGTACCTGTTTTTAGAGGCATGCAGAATATTTCTTCTGTCGGCATGTTGGGATCAAAGTAAACACCCTTCGGTGTTTCACATCCTCCGCCTACCCAGATATGATCTTTTACTAACTCAACAGTCAGATCCGTTCCCAACTCACTGGTAAAGTGCAATGCTTTAAACTGATAATCTGTTAACTGTTTTGCATGTCTGATCAATTCAGCATCATGTTCTTCCCATTCTTTGATCGGATCATTATCTTCTGTGACACGTGTAACCGCAAAGATCGCATCGCCTAATTTCTCATAGGCTTCTTCTTCATCAAGATCCGGGAATACGACTTCTGCCCATTCAATAGAAGGAATACCGATTACACTCCATTGTCCGATATTGTTCATTGTATAGGATTGTAAATCAGCAGTCTTTTTATAGTATGCCTGCTGGTAAGCAGACATTTTCTTTGGATCAACGTCTTTTAATCCGCCCGGTTTTTCAGATACAATGCTTAAATACGCAGCACCATGATCATGTTGGTGTTTCATGCGGTCATAAACCCAGTCCGGTATATCTGTTAATGTTTCGATTGTCTGATATTCATAATCCATACGGGATAATTCCTGATCTCTCCAGTCAACCGTTACAGATCCTGCACCTGCTTCGTATGCCTTTTTAACCACCAAATGAACAAATATGGCATCCATTACACTTGCACGTATGACCAATGGTTGTCCTTTTTGTATGTTCACACCTCTTTTAACTGCTAATTCAGCCAGTTTTTCATACATTTTCTTTGTTACCATAATAACCTCTGCTTTCGGTAATTATTATACTATCTTGTATAACATTCAGCATTGATTACCAAGGGGTTTGTATAAATATCAGTCTCTGAAATACAATGACTATTGTCAGCTTAGTTAATAATGAAAAGAACATCCTATTTTATTAATCAAGTGCCTTTTTCTTTCCATATTTTTACCATAAAGTTACTATATCGTCATAATTATCATTATAGAAGTCTGTTTTTTTTATCCATTGTCTATCTACGATTGAAATCAACCCATTTTCTGTTTCAGTATCTACGCCAAAATCCATATATTCTGTATTTCCGTTATTATTAAGAATATACATTTGATCATACTGCCAATCATAGATATATTCTTTAAGATTTTCTCTATTTTTATCAGAAGTCAACATTAATACTTTGCCGTCGATTATCCAGTAATTTCTTATTTCTTCCAAATGGTATATTATTTTATCTTCTTCACTTCTTATATCATAGAGGTGTATTTCATCATTTTTCACATATACCAGTTGATCATCAGCTATCTTATTCATGATATCTGAATATCTGACAAATCCATCTTCTGCTTCAGCTATAACAATTTCCTTTTTTGTTTTTATGTCCATGGAAACCAGTGCTACATGATCATCTAATGGAGGAATATATTCTTCATAATAACTGCTTTCGCTTTTTCCTTGTGAGATCCAGTCACCTAATGACATGTAATTGTCTATCTCATACTTTGTAAAAATAATCTTGTCTTCTGTTCCCCCAATAACAGAATAATTACTTTGAAAATCTCTATCTTTAGCCAAGAGATCACAATTTCCGTTCTCTAAGTTAATTAAAAAAGTCTCTGTTACTATCTGTTGTTCTCCAGTATCTATATTTAATGGCCATCTATCTTTTCGTATAATTGCATTTCCATAAGTAATGATTAAATCAGTTGCCGAATCTTCACCATTCGCTGGCCTATCCCATTGATAAACTATTCTTCTGTTATTATTAGAAGGATCAAGTTCTTTCAAAAACAAATTTCTATTTTCATCATAACCTGTATAGTAAAATTTATTCTTATAAAATGCTATATAAGTCCATTCTCCTATATATGCAGGACATGTTTCATCCTCATGGGTACAACCGGCTTTATCACAATATGGTGTCATTTTATTTTCTTTTTCATTTGGATTTTCTATATATATTATTTCCGGCTCTGTCGCAAAAACATGAAAAATATAATCTTTGTTTCTTGCAGGGAATATAGCTGTGCCCGGATAATATCCATACGCGTTCTCTTCTTGAAAATGAAAATTCGCTTGATTAATTTCAGATGTATTTTCTACCTTCGGTAATGAGGATTTCGATGCACACCCACAAAGCATGACAGCAGATAAGATTTTGATTAATTTTGTTTTCATGTGTTTTTTCCTCTCTTTGTAACTTCATGATAATTTTCTGAAGTTTTCCGGTAAAGGGATTTCATAATCACAAATGGGATTTTGCATGTGATGCATAAATCCCATTGTTTATTTATTCATTTTCATTTGTTTTTATTTCATATTTCACATGATCTATATCTGAATCGCTGTAAATCTCTAACTTTTCGTTTCCTTCTATTTCCATATAATTTCTTCCTTTTAATTTTATACACGGATGAAATGAATATATACTATGCGAGTAAATATCTTTTATGGAATACGTAAAGCAGTAACATTCCTCGGTAAGGTCAGCAGATTCATCTGTAATTGACTTCTCCTCAATATATACAGGATCTTCCAACTTATCCATTTTCTTATTATCTTTATAAATATCCATATATAATATATCTTTTGAAAGCCTGAGATTATAAATTGAGTTAGATATCACTTTTATATATATTTTGACTAAAAGTTCATTATTTGAAACTTCGAATTCCGGTTCATCCATTTTAATATTCAGATCAAAATATGTTTCAAGATTATAAATATTTTGATCACCTTTATGAAGTATATACCTTTTATCATTGACTGTAAGGTAATAAATCAAATTATCAATAATCGGTACATTTACCGTTCCATTGACTCGTCCGGTCAATCCATCATATGTCAAATTATCACAAATATAATGTCTGGTTAAATCTTTGGATACAGCATAAAAAGATAGAGAATTCTCATTTATGACTTGTTTTGTGATTATACCATTTAGCTCAATGTTAACCATACCCGGATCATCATAAAAATAGCTTTCAATTCTCAGAATATATTCTTCAAATATTTCATTTTCCTTCCATTCAGTTACATTTAAATAATTTTGTGTCTCTTCTGCATCTTTAACTATGGCACTTTGTTCAATATTATTTACTGTTAATCCTGAATGAGTTGCACTTAGAAATAATATAATCGGCAAGCAAAGAATTCCTGCCACTATAAAGAATTTTTTTAGATGAGTTGTTTTCTCTGTTTTTATACTATCCTGTTTATCCTTATTTTCACTTAAAATTGAATCTTCATGATTCTCATTCGTGTTTTCAAAATAATCACCATTTAAATTCAATACTTCAATAATTCTATTTAAATCCTCATTACTGATCTTGTTTATTCCTCTTTCCCATTTCGATATGGTTGATCTGTCTACACCAATAAGTTGAGCTAATTCCTCTTGAGAAAGTTTTGCATTCTTCCTGGCTTCCTGAATTTTCTTTGATATTTCCATTAAAGCTCTCCGAATTTATATGAATATATTTTATCATTACATAATTTTCCAGACAACTTTACCGAATTATGTTAACAAACGATACTCATCAACATCTTTCTATCGAACGGAAAATAATTATGCTAGAATAATAATGAAGATAGAAATATCTTCATAAGACGGAGAACCATAGCCTGAGTTGGAGCAATTAAGACGGAGAACCATAGCCTGAGTTGGAAAACAAAAAGAGAAGGGTCTTCTGATTCTTCTCTTTTTTCAGAAAGGAATTGTTATGAAATTGTATAAGCCATCAAAACAATATCTGGATACACTCTGTGAAACAGAGCCTTTTATTCCGCAATCAAATAATCTGATTGGTACTATTATCCGAATGAATGGTTTTATTTATTTCATTCCTATTGAACAGAACGATTCTTCTGATTATCAAAACAACGGAAAACCAAGAAGTTCCTCTATCATCGTATTACGGATGATTGATTCACAGACAAAGAAATTGATTGGCAGATGCAATTTTGCAAACATGTTTCCTATTCCCTATAAAGATATCATCCCCGTCAATCCCATAAATTCTCATGAAGAAAAACAGCTTTCTTTTATAAAGGCAAACGAGTTAAGAATAGGAAAAAATGCCAAACGTTTATATAAACAGAAGATCAAACAATACAGCCAGCCCTATCTTGAAAAAACAGTAGACTTTCAAAAAGCAGAGTTGTTTTCATTGGCTTATGAAAAAGAACATTATGGCAAACATTTTAATCGGTTTCCTGATTCTTTCTATTTTCTGACAAACGAAAAGGAATCCGGATTATCTGAATACTATCTGATGAACCAGAATACCACAGTTGCTAAAATCCTATGGAATAATTCATCAAATACCTGTGTGGATATTTTGGAAAGCATTCATCCTGAATATGCTCCATTAGAATGTCTTAAAAACAATTCAATTGATAAAATCAGAATTTCTCAATGGTTTCATGGAAGAGGAATCCCTTCCTGGAGGGATGGATTGGATGACTTTCTCGATAACATGGGAATTAAAAAGAAAGATGTTCTTTTAAACAAAGCTTTCGGATTATCGTTAAATGATCAATACTGGATGAATCCTGTTGATATGCAAATGGATTGGCATGAAATCAATTTCTTTCAACACGACTTCTCCAGCAGAGATTATCTTATTGCCTCTTTCGACAACCATCCGGTAGATTCTGAAAACACGGACCTGTATACTCCCAATAACACATCCGATGGAATGTTGAAAAAGGCATGGATCATTGATCACGATACCCGTTATCTTCTGAAAGGAACTTATAAAAATATAGGATACGAACCTTTATGTGAATATCTGGCATCTCTTCTTTGCGATGCATTATCCATAAATCATGTTGATTACAGTATTGAGATTTATAATGGTTCTCTGTTATCAAAATGTCCATGTTTTGTTACGGAAAATACCGAATATATCAATGCCTATTCAATTCTCCATTATTCTGAAATCAATGTTGATAAAGAGAACCCAGAAGAAATCTTTCACAAATATTCGCATATACTTAAAGAACATGGCATAAAAGAACCGGAACAGAAACTGGCAAAAATGTATCTTCTGGATTATCTGATCGTTAATAAAGATCGTCATCTCGGTAATTTCGGCATAATAAGAGATGTTGTGACATTGAAATGGATTGATGCAGCTCCTGTATTTGATAACGGCCAATCAATGTATACACAATATAAGCTATATTCATATGATTTTGACAATCCAACCGGAACATTCTTTAATGAAAAGAATATAGAATTTTCAAAAATACTTTCCATCATCAATCCATATTTATCTGAAATACCTTTTGATATGTTAAATCAATGTGCAGATCAATGGAAAACGATTCTGCATCAATATGCAGAATTTGTAAATCTTGACAGTGTTCAGATTGAATCACTTTATCAGGGACTGTTAACAAGAATTAAACAATTGGATAGTCATATGAAATTGACGCAGGAAGCATAATCTGCTTCCTTTTCTTTATTGCTGTTGCTGAATTATTCTTTTTGAAAATATTTGATTCTGCTTAATACACTCTGTTCATTGAACCGCCCGGTGCAATTATTCATTCCAATTAATGCTAAAGTCAAAAAATGAAAACTATATCAAATGAATATCAAGCGGAGGACTTTCGTATGACAAATCCTTTTATACCTGCTTGTAAGACCGAAGTTTCTTTAAACTTCGGCTTTATGTTTTTGCTTTTTATCGCCATTTAAAAAGCAGATATTTCTATCTGCTTTATCTTCCTGTTACTTTTAAACGGTTCAATGCTCTTTCCAGGGCAATCTCTGCACGTCTCATGTCAATATTCGGATCAGAGGAATGCAGTCTTCCTTCTGCTCTCTCTTTTGCATGTTCCGCACGATCGACATCGATTTCATTTTTGTTTTCGATTGCATCTGTGAGAATTTCTGCTTTATTTCCCCGGAAATAGAAGAGTCCGCCTGCTATTGCGTATTCCTGTCTGGTACCGGATTCATCCATGGATAGTTTGCCGATTTTCAACATTGTGACAAGTGGCATATGATTGGGAAGAATTCCCTGTTGTCCTGCCTCGGATTCGATATTGATAATTGAGGCATCCGTTTCTTTATATACACCATGCGGTGTAATAATACGGCAATGGATCGCACTCATTTCAAAGACTCTGCTTTCTTCACAACGTCTTCAATTGTACCGACACTCATGAATGCTGTTTCAGGCAGATCATCATATTTACCATCAAGAATATCTCTGAAGCTTCTGACAGTATCCTGTACCGGAACATATACACCCGGAATACCGGAGAACTGCTCTGCTACGCTGAATGGCTGTGATAAGAAGTTTCTGACACGTCTTGCACGGTTAACGATCTTCTTGTCATCTTCACCGAGTTCTTCCATACCAAGAATGGCGATGATATCCTGTAACTCTCTGTATCTCTGCAGAATCTGCTGAACTTCACGAGCTACCTGATAATGCTCTTCACCGATGACTAACGGATCTAACATACGGCTGGAGGATCCTAGCGGATCTACTGCCGGATAAATACCTAATGCAGCAATGGAACGATCCAGGACAAGTCTTGCATCCAGGTGAGAGAATGTTGTTGCAGGAGCAGGGTCTGTCAGGTCATCGGCAGGCACGTAAATAGCCTGAACGGATGTGATAGATCCTTTATCTGTAGAAGTGATTCTTTCCTGTAACTGTCCCATTTCCGTTGCCAGTGTCGGCTGATAACCGACGGCACTCGGCATTCTTCCAAGCAGTGCTGATACTTCAGAACCTGCCTGTGTGAAACGGAAGATGTTATCGATAAACAGAAGTACATCCTGATGCTCTTCATCACGGAAATACTCAGCCATTGTCAATGCGGATAAAGCAACACGCATTCTTGCACCCGGTGATTCATTCATCTGTCCGTATGTTAATACAGTATTCTTTAAGACACCGGATTCCTTCATTTCGTTGTACATGTCGTTACCTTCACGTGTTCTTTCACCAACACCGGCAACAACAGATCTTCCGCCATGTTCAATAGCGATGTTATGAATGAGCTCCTGCATCAATACGGTTTTACCTACACCTGCACCGCCGAACAGACCGATCTTACCACCTTTGGAATAAGGACATAGTAAGTCAATGACCTTAATACCTGTTTCCAGGATTTCACTAGTTGTCTGCTGTTGTGCAAAGGTAGGTGCACTGCGATGAATCGGTAAATATTTAGATGCATTAACCGGTCCTAAACCATCAATCGGTTCACCCAGCACATTAAACATTCTTCCCAGTACTTCATCACCAACCGGAACTTCAATCGGTGCACCTGTATCTTCACAATCCATTCCTCTGACAAGACCGTCAGTGGATGACATGGCGATACATCTGACAATATCATCTCCGATATGCTGGGCAACTTCCGCTACCATCATTCCGCCTTCTTCTTTATTGTCAATTTTGATGGCATTCTTAATGGAAGGTAAATGTTCCGGATCAAACCGGATATCGATGACAGGTCCGATAACCTGTACTATTTTTCCTGTTACACTCATAGCTTACCTTCTTTCTATACCGCAGATGATCCGCCGACAATCTCGGTAATTTCTTGTGTAATTGCAGCTTGTCTAGCCTTGTTGTATTCAAGCATGAGGCTGGAGCTGAGGTCATCTGCATTATCTGATGCAGTCTTCATAGCAACTCTTCTGGAACCCTGTTCTGCAGTAGTGGATTCCATCCAGTCTGCATAAGCAACATCCTGAATCATCATCGGAATTAATGAATTCAGAATGGTTTCCGGATCCGGTTCAAACAATGTTTCCACATACATGTCATCCTTTACCGTTTTTTCAACTGCATTTGCTTCACAAGGAAGCAGAATGTCAAAATCAGGTCTGAATGTCATTGTATTTACGAATCTGGTATATAACAGCTGAATCGTTCCTACTTCTCCGTTTTGGTAATAAGTAGTAATCTTTTCCACATACTCTTTTAAACCAAGGAATGTGATACGGTCTGAAGATACCGGATATTCATTGAGAAGATTGAATCCTGCTTCTCTCATCTGACGATATAAAGATGTTCCGATTAAAATTGTCGGATCTTCAGGATTCAGATGTTCTTTCGCCATCTTCATGATGTTGGCATTATATCCGCCACACAAACCAAGATCGGAACAGAATATGATTGTTCCTTTCTTTTCATTTGTGTTCTTTTTCAGATATCTGCTTTCAACACCCTGATTGTTGGCAACAATCTCATCTACCGTGTCCTGAAGCCTTTGGGCATATTCCCTGTTAGCTTCCATCTTTGTACGCTGTTTGAACAGTTTGGCATTGGCAATCATTTCCATTGCCTTGGTTATTTTCTTTGTCGAATTAACCGACTTGATTCTGGAACGTAACGCCTGTTTTGACTGTGCCATATCAGTTCACTCCCTTGGCGAGGGTGAACTGCTCCAGGGCTCTAGTCATGCCCTCATTTAATTTTTCAATTGTCTCTTTTGTGAGAACGCCTGTATTTTCGATCTCATCACAAACCTGTCCGTATTCACTATGGAAGAATCTGTGAATTGTCTTTTCAAATGAAGAGACATCTTCGATTGTATCCATAAAGCCGTTTTTAGCAGCATATAAAGACAATACCTGATCTGTCATGGACATCGGCTGATATTGCGGTTGTTTTAACAGCTCCGTCAGCTTTGCACCATGATCGATGATCTTCTTCGTACTTGCATCAAGGTCGGAACCGAATTGCGCAAATGTCAGCATTTCATGATACTGTGCAAGTTCAAGCTTCAAAGAAGATGAAACATTCTTCATTGCCTTTGTCTGTGCATTGGAACCTACACGTGAAACGGATAAGCCGCTGTCTACTGCAGGTCTGACACCGCTGGCAAACAGGTCTGTCTGTAAGAAGATCTGTCCGTCTGTAATGGAAATAACATTTGTCGGGATATACGCTGAGATATCGCCTGCCTGTGTTTCAATGATAGGCAAAGCAGTTAAAGATCCGCCACCGAGTTCATCAGAAAGCTTTGCAGCTCTTTCCAATAATCTGCTATGGAGGTAGAAGACATCACCCGGGAATGCTTCACGTCCCGGAGGCCTTCTCAGCAGCAATGACATTGTTCTGTAAGCAACAGCGTGTTTGGAAAGATCATCATAAACGATTAAGACGTCTTTTCCCTGTTCCATCCATTCTTCACCCATAGCACATCCTGCATATGGTGCGATGTACTGCAAAGGTGCAGATTCAGAAGCACCCGCGTTTACAACGGTTGTATATTCCATTGCATCATTTTCACGCAGTTTCTGTACAAGTCTTGCGACTGTACTTTCCTTCTGTCCGATAGCGACATAGATACAGTTAACATTCTTGCCCTTCTGGTTGATGATTGTATCAATTGCGATAGCTGTCTTACCTGTTTCTCTGTCACCGATAATCAATTCACGCTGGCCTTTGCCGATCGGAATCATGGAGTCGATAATCTTTAAACCGGTCATCAAAGGCTGGAATACAGATTTTCTTGTCATGACACCCGGTGCAACTCTTTCAACAACTCTTGTTTTTGTATAAGAAATTTCACCCTTGTTATCGATTGGCTGTCCCAAAGCATTGACAACTCTTCCAAGCAATCCGTCACCGACAGGTACTTCTACGATTCTGCCTGTACGTTTTACTTCATCACCTTCTTTGATTTCCGTATCATTTCCCAACAATACGGCACCGATATGGTCTTCTTCAAGGTTGAATACCATTCCCATGATGCCGTGAGGAAATTCCAAAAGTTCAGAGGACATCGCTTTATCAATGCCCTGGACCATTGCAATTCCATCACCTACAGAGATGACATATCCCACATCATCAGAATGGATTTTTTGATCATAGTTTTTAATTTGTTCTTTGATTAAAGCACTGATCTCTTCCGGTCTGATTTGATTCATGCCTGTCCTCCTTTTAACAATGTCTCTTTCATGGAGTCAATCTTATTCTTCATGGTTACATCGGTAACGTTGTTTCCAACTGTTACCTTAATTCCTGCAATCAGGTCGGAATTGATCTTATTCTCCAATAAGATTTTTTTCTTCGTTTTCTTTTCGAGAGTTTCTTTGATCCTCTCCAAGTCCTTCCGTTTCAAAGGTCTTGCCGACCAGACAGTCGCTTCCTGAATACCAAGTGAATCATTCACAAGTTTCAAAAACAAAACAAGTATTTCTTTTACATAGTAAATTCTGCCTTTGTCTATTAAAAGCTTGAGAAAGTTCAACATGTCAGTGTCTGCCGCCTGGCCAAAAACCGACGCAATGAAATTTTTCTTTTCTTCTCTTGTAATCTTGACGGCACTGAGGAATGTCTGTACCTCAGGGTTGCCTCTAAAGACTTCAAGAATTGTTTCTGCCTGTGTTTTCTTTTCTTCTATTGTGTTATTCTCTTTTGCCAGTTCAAATAATCCCTGTGCATATCGTTCAGCCAGACCTGCACTTTTCAATGAATCACTCGCCATCTTGTGCTTCCTTTATATATGCATCGATTGCCTGGCGATCCAGCTCTTCGGCATTCTGTTCGCCAATCAGCTTTCCTGCTGCAGACATGGCAATTTCCACCATTTCCTTCTGCATTTCCTTGTACATGGAAACACGCTCAGCCTCAATCTGCTCATGTGCTTTCTTCTTAGCAGCATCAGCTTCTTTATCAGCCTGGGCAAGAATCATTGCCTTTTCATCCTTAGCTTGTTTTACTGCAGCATTAACAATATCTTCTGCTTTACCGCTTGCTTCCTGCAATTGCTGCAGAGCCTTCTGACGGTCACTCAAAGCATCTTGTTTTGCCTGTTCACTTGCATCTAAATCAGACTGCATTTTCTGTGATCTTGCATCAAGAAAGTTTTTAACAGATTTCCACAGAAATTTTTTCATCAGTAAAAACAAAACCAAAGTACTGCACAGCTGTACGACCATGGTAATTGGATTTGGAATCAATTGACCGAGGATATCTATATCAATCATCGTAATCCCCGATTAGTTGAATACAAACATCAATAGAATGGAAACAAGCAGTCCGTAAATTGCACAGGTTTCAGATAATGCGATACCAAGAATCATTGTTGAACGGATTTTGGACTCTGCTTCCGGATTTTTACCGATTGCGTCACAAGCATGTGCTGCACAGGTACCTTCACCAAGACCTGTCATCATTCCTGCACATACTGCGATGCCTGCTCCGATTGCAATTAAACCACGTGTGATATCCATATTAGCTCCTCCTTTTTTAAGCTTTCTTCACTTCATCGGGTATATCATTTCCGATGAGTACAACTGTCAATGTTACAAATACGAGGGTTTGAATAAACCCGGCAAATAAATCAAAATATGCATGTAATAGCGGTGCTACGATCGGGGCAATAAAGTTGAATACATTACTGCCTCCTCCTGTAATGAGTCCCACTAAGGTATTGGATAAATACTGGCAGAAAGAGTAGATCAGCTGCATCATGATACCGCCGCAGAGAATATTACCGAACAAACGCAACGACATGGAAACCATGGTTGAGAATTTACCGAAAATATTCATCGGCAGCATGACTGCGATCGGTTCAAGGAAAGAGTGGAAATATCCGCCGATTCCCTGGTATTTAAATTCAACAACCTGAATCATGAGCCATGTCAGAAATGCCAGCAACAGTGTTACGGATAAATTCGCTGTCGGAGAAGATAATCCGAATAGAGAAATAATATTAGATATAAATATATATACCCATAACACAACGATATACGGTGTCATGCCATCTGCATATTTTTCACCGACATTGCTTTTAACCATGTTGTAGACCGTTTCAAATCCCCATAAGACCGGTGTGACAATTCCCTTCGGTTTCTCCAGAGGATCCAATTGATCGATTTTTTTCGATAATAAAATGATAGCTGCAGCTAATAATACGGTGATGAGGATAATGACATAAACATCCGATTGTATTGTCATGTTTTCTCACACTCCTTTCTTTCATTGAATCATCATATCTATGACAGATGTGATTTTGATCAGCATCATGCCTATGGCACATGCAAAGATGTTAAGGTATTGGGGATACAATGCCGACAGGACAAGCACTCCTGCCATCATTCCGTAATTGATCAGGAAATGAAAGAAGCCGGTTCCTTTTTGTGCATGCCCTGTATCCAGGATGCCTGACCAGTATTGTTCGTTTCTTTTATACAGAATCACTGCAACCAGACAGCCAAGCATATACCCTGTCGTCCATCGCCAGTCTACAATTAATGTAATAAAACCTGCAAGGATAACAATACATGCAATTTTCCAGGACTTCTTTGTCATATGTTCCACCTTGACATATACGTTAAGATTTTATCTTTTTTTCAGAAAATTCTCAATCTATATTTTTCACGATTTAAAACAAAACATAAATAGTGTCGTTTTTTCTTTATATTATTTCCGTTTTAACCCACATTTACGCATGAATGCGATTACAATTATTAATATGTAAATATTTTCTGAAAATTATTTGCATTTTTTACACTTTTGTTTTATAACATTGTCCGTACAGGAGGTACAAGAAATGTTAAAAGAATTATATGATCAGATCATGTGCAGACACATGTTGAAACAAAAACATACTGCCAAAGAAATACAACCGAATACAGATGAAAACAGAGTCATGGTCGCTGCCGAAGCATGGTATCCGTTCCATGTCGGTGACAGAATCAGGCTGACAAAAAGATTGAATGAATTCTGTTTCGTCAGTGAAGATGGTGAATATATTCCATCCATGATTTGTACAAATATTCCGGTTAAGGAAGCAGATTGTCTTGCTGCTGTAGATGCAGAGTTTTCTGTAACAGCTGTGAAGAACATGACTTTTAAAGCAGAGATCGTCAGCCCTTATTCTTTAGTCCATCATGGACAGAGAGAATGGCTGGCCTTGAATTAAAAGAATCCGAAATGGATTCTTTTATTTATCTTCTTCTATACTGTCACCCGGTATAAATCCTTTGATATATATTCTGAAGGAACATGCATAAAGCAGATAGATAGTAATGACAATGCGGGCAGAACCCATAAGTTTTGCAGCCCATTCCCAACCGGAAAAGAAATAGACAGACTGCATCAATCCGATAAAGCCGATACCCCCGTATCCAAGAGAATGAAACATATTCTCTTTTCTTTTTTCCTTTTCTGTTTTGCTTTTATATAAGGTAAAGACCGGTGCTTTCCCAATTGCGACCATAATGCCATACATCACAAGAAGCAATCCAACCATCCCCGATAGCATTTGTAATATTGCCTGTGTCTTCATGTGCACAATCATATATCCTTTTATAGACTATTTCCAGCAAGATGCATGTTATAATTTGAATAGCTTTATGCAGAAAGAGATACCTATGGAAAAGATAATATTACGACTGTTTGTCATGATTCTTTCATTATCTGTCTTGTCAGGATGTAAATCAATCCCTGACAATACTGTTGCTATTCCTTCTGATTTTAAAATAATATATGATGATCCTTCTTTCTTTATTGATGCACCTGCTCAGGCAAAAGAAGGACAGGAAGTTATTTTAAAAACAGACCCTCTTTCATCACCTTTTACATTTTATATTGATCAAAAAGAAATTGAATTTCAAAAAGAGGGGGATCATCTGATCTATTCCTTTATTATGCCGGATCATAACGTATATATTTCCTGTCAAAAAACAGGGGAATTTATCGGTGTACCGGAGAATGCAACTGTTCTTATCGATTCCTTTAACAGAATTACAGGAACAATCATGACACAGCCATACTCTGAAATTATTTTATATGAAGCTGAACCAAATGATATTCTTGAAGTCTATAAAAATGGCGATATGGAAGATGAGACAGTATCCAGATATTATGTTTCCAAAGATGCTTATCCTCAAATCTTAAACATTATTCTCGATCAGCAGATGGATAC
>CACXCB010000340.1 GCA_902766005.1 uncultured Erysipelotrichaceae bacterium
AACTGTTTTTATTGTGATTATCGTCATTACGATCATAAATGGGATCTGTGGTGTGATCATTGCCAATTTTAACAAACCGGTTTGGAACAGGCACCGGCTTATTACAGGAGCAGCCCTGTCAATACTTGCGGTCATCGTGTTTATAGCAACGAGGCAGCCATACGCAGGCATTGTCTGTTTCCTGTTTTTGGTCATGAAGGGCTTTCTGATTACCAAAGTGAAACAACAATAGGACACAGCAATCAAAACAAACCTCCCGCTGAAAAGCAATTGACGGCCAACAATGTTTAGGAGAAAAACAATGAATACAAATGACCACACCATTCGTTTAGAAAGAACCGAAGACTATAGAGAAATCGAGAATCTCGTCAGAGAGTCGTTCTGGAACGTGTACAGGCCGGGATGCAGCGAGCATTACGTGATCCATGTGCTTCGAAATAATCCTGCTTTCATCAGGGAACTGGATTTTGTCATGGAGCAGGATGGCAGGCTGATCGGGCAAAATATGTTTATGAATACGATCATCGAAGCGGATGACGGCAGGGTGATCCCTGTCCTGACGATGGGGCCGATTGGCATCACGCCAGAACTCAAACGCAAGGGTTATGGAAAGGCGCTTCTTGATTACTCTCTGGAGAATGCGGCAAAACTCGGCTTCGGTGCTGTTCTGTTCGAGGGCAATATCGGATTCTACGGCACGTGTGGGTTTACCTATGCCCGTGAGTTTGGCATTCGTTACCATGACTTGGCGGAAGGCGCGGACGATTCGTTTTTCCTCTGCAAGGAGCTGGTTCCTGGATATCTGGATGGCATCACCGGTGTATACCAAACGCCGCAGGGGTATTACGTGGAGGATTCTGACGTCGAAGAGTTCGACAAAGGATTCCCGCCCAAGCAGAAACTGAAGCTACCTGGGCAGATTTTTTAAACGAAACATGGGTTCCTCTCCGCTGGCAGATGCATCGGCGGTGAGGAGCCTTTCTGTTCATAGACTCAATCTGAAGGATTGCTTCAGCAAGTCCTATCTAGGCTAGCGTTTTATAGAAAGTGCATAACAAAATAGAGAAAAGAAGACTGCTCATTGATATGCTTCCCCCAAGTAGGACACAGAAATATGAAAACCTACTTGGGGGAAGCATATCATTACCGTAAAAGGAAGGCAGTCTTTTTATATTCATAAACGGTGAATCTGCTACTGTGAGTGATAATCATTCATCATGTCGAACGCTTCCATTCGACACTGCTGAGAAAACTGTTGAAGAGCTTACAGGAATTGGATATAATGCACCATTTTATCGACAGATATACTGATTAAGCTAATATTTGGTTACAAAGTGTATCATTGAACCGATCAAAAGTATCGTGACTTTTTTATGAAAAAGTTTTATACTTTTACATGGGATTATATTCAAAGCATAAAAGGAAGAAAGGCTAATGGCATGAAGGAAGAGTCACACAGTAATTGCGCTCTAGTACTTTAATCTACAGTATTAGTTCAGAAAGAATACCGTGATTTTTGCAGGCTTAAGATTAAAAAAAGAGAAAACTGTTGTAGGAGGAGAGCTGCATATGAAACATAGGGTTGTTATGGTCGTTGTACTCTTGGCAGTAGCAATCTGCGCTTGTGCGTATGCCGCGCCTGCTGATGACTACAATAAGGCAATGGAATTGATGTGCCAAAAGCGCTATAAAGAAGCAGCCGCTGCCTTTGAGAAAGTCAGCGGTTATGAAGAAGCCACAAAATATGCTATCTATTGCAAAGCCTGTAATGCGGGTGAATCTGGCGATTATGATACGGCTGTACGCAATTTGGAGTATCTGGGAGATTTTGCAGACAGCCAATTGATGATCACCTATTATACTGCTCTGAAATATGAAAGAAGAAAAAGCTATGATCAGGCCCAGGCTGAGCTTGAGCCGATTTCCCTTTTCCGCGACGGCGCGGAACGGATTGCCTCCTATCCGGATAAAATGATCGAAGACAGATACAATGAAGCAGAGATGCTGTACAGATGGGGAATGCTGGAAAAAGCAGCATCAATCTACGAGGAGTTGGGAGAGTACAAGGACAGCAGGAAAAAGCTGGAGACCATTATCGAAACCCTGAACGAGCAGTCGTATCAGGAAGCTGTTTCCGCACGGGATGCGGGAAATCTGATTGAGGCATATGATAAATGGACAGAGCTGGGAGACTATAAAGACAGCGCGGAGTGTGCAAAGGCAATCCGAGAGCCTGCAATTTATGCGAAGGGACTTTTGGCCGCCGATCAGGGAAGGTTTTCTGAAGCCTGCGCGCATTTTTCAAACCTTGGTGACTATAAGGACAGCGAGCGCAAGGCATATCTGTTTAATATAGCGAACTTCGCAAATAAAATCTGCCCTTTGGGAGAACATGGCTTTGGATTCCGTTATAACGGCTTGTGGGGTATTGGAAACTGGGAAACAAATCTCGTAAGCGAAGCCTGCTGGGACTCGGTTGGGAAGGCTCAGAATAATGCTTTGATGATTGTTGGAGAAAATGGACTGTACGGATGTATAGATGAGAACGGGCATACCGTTATAGAGCCTCATTACGTAGAGTTTGGCGACTACAATGTATATGGCTTGGCAAAGGTAAAGACGAATTCTGGCTATGGAGCCGTAAACAGTAAAGGGAATGAGATCGTTGCGTGTCAATACGATTCACTGGGAGTGTTTGGAGAAAATGCGCTCGCCAAAGTAGAGATGGATCATACCTATGGTTACGTGAATACAAAGGGAGAGACCATCGTCCCCTGTATATATTCGGATATTTCTACATTCCGTACAGATTATGCTGTCGCAAGGGATAAGGGCGGTAAATGGACGCTTGTATCTGCGGAAGGCAGAGATCTTTTCACCGAACACTGGGATGAGATTGCCGACGCGGCCGATGGTAGTCCAGTTGCGGTGCGCAAAGGAAATCTGTGGGGATTTGCAGATCATACAGGCGAGATTCTGACGATACCAGCTTATGAACAGGTCTCTTCTTTCAGCGAAGGAATCTGTGCAGTCAAACGCGGAGATTACTGGGGTTATGTCAATGCAGAAGGCCAGGAAGTTGTCCTGCCGACCTATGAAGCCGCAGAAGATTTTGCCCAGGGAAAAGCGGGTGTATATGCGACAGACAGCGGCTGGAATATTCTGAAGACAGACGGCAAGAGAATCTACTTCGTAAACGACAGTTATAATGAGGGTATGCGTCTTCTTGCTGCGGGTGATTATGACAGTGCAACGAAGGTGTTTCAAAAAGCTAATGACGCACATATGGAAAAAGAAGTGTGTTATTGGCATGCTGATTCGCTGTTGAAAGAAGGTAAGCCGGCAGAGGCAGGAGCATTGTTTGCCTCGCTGGGAGATTACGGAGATGCATCCTCGCGTGTGCCTGAAGCCTATTATGCAGAGGCAGAACAGCTTTACGCTTCGGAGGACCATGACCGTGCAGCTGAAGCGTACGTAAAAGCAGGAGCTTATGCTGATGCAGCTGTAAGAGCGCAAAAGATAAGATATGACCAGGGAGAACAATATCTTGCAACTGGAGACACGGAAGATGCGATTGCAGCGTTTGAACTGGCAGGGAATTATTCGGATGCACGCGAGAGAATACAAAAAATCTGGTATACGCGGGGTGAGGAATATCTGGCGTCTGGCAGAACGGCTGATGCGGTGGATGCGCTTAAAAAGGCCGGTGCCTTAGACTATGCGGAAAACATACGTGACTATGAAAAGGCCGAAAAGTGCCAAGCGGAAGGGAAATATGCGGCAGCGTATGACCTGTGGTCCGGTATGCTCAACTATAAGGACAGCAAAGATCGTGTCGCTGCCATTCGTAACCAGGCTTGTTATGAAAAAGGATTGCTGGCAGCGCGAAACGGCTATTATAAGAATGCGTATCAATGGTTTGATAGCATAAAGGGCTATGAAGACAGCGAGCGAAAAGCCTATATTTTCAGCGTTTCCGACTTTGCGGAGGATATGAAGCAGCTGGGCGGAAGCCTCTTCGGGTATCGCTTTAAAGGAGTCTGGGGGATTGGAAACTGGGATAAGAACGTCATTGTCGCTTCCCGGTGGGATGCGGTCGACAACGTCCAGACCAACGGATTGTTAAAGGTGCAGAGCGGGAAAAAGTATGGCTGTATCGATTCTGCAGGAAAAGTTATCGTCAAAGCACAGTACAGTGAAATGGAAAGCTTTGGCGCTTATAAACTAGCGAAGGTGAAAACGAGTACAGGATATGGCTATATCAATGAACGCGGGGAGGAGATTATACCCTGCAAATACATGGCGCTTGGTTCTTTTGACAGTCAGGGCTATGCAAAGGCAAGGCTTAAGGAAGGATATGGTTATGTGACAGCGACAGGCAAAGAAGCTGTCCGCTGTCAGTATACGGAATTGGATGCGTTTGGCATTAACGGGCTTGCGCGGGCCGGAAAAGGCAAACAGAAGATTGGTTATGTCAACAGACAAGGGAGAGAAGTAATTCCCTGTGAATATGCTGAGGTTTCCGGGTTCAATAACGGTCTCTGCACTGTAGCTAAACAAGTGCAGAATGATATTCGCTTCGGTATTATGGACGAGAAAGGTAAAACTTTTATTGCGCCGGAATGGTATACATTGGGCGATTCAACAGACAATGGAGGTACGAAGAACGCAGTCATCGGGGTACCTGTCTTCAGAAGGAATGTGATGGAAGCGCAGGATCTTCAGAGAAAATGGACACTTCTTTCCAATGAAGGCACCGAATTATGTGAAGAAAGATGGGATGAATTCACCCACTTTGATGATAAGAATATGATGGCTGTTCGCCGCGGCAAAGCCTGGGGTTTCATTGACAACTGCGGTAAGGTCATCGCTGAGCCTATCTATGAGGAGGTGGCAGGCTATCACGAGAATATCTGTGCGGTCCGGATAAACGGGAAATGGGGTTATATGGACCGGAGCGGACAGGAAGTCATTATTCCTGTCTATGCGAAGGCAGACAATTTCGAAGATGGGCGGGCTAGCGTCTATTCCGAAGACAGTGGCTGGCATATCATCGCAAAAGATGGTGTTCGGATCTACTTCATCGATGAAAACTATAGTGCCGGTATGGAATACATGTCGGCAGGTGAATATGAAAAGGCGATAGAGGTCTTTGCGTCTGCAGGTGATGTCCAGATGGAGAAAACTGCGCGGTATCATCAGGCGGAGAGGCTTTTTTCCCAAAAAGACTACAGCGGGGCCAGGATACAGTTTGTTGAACTTGGAGATTATGCGGACGCATCGGTAAAGGTTTTACAATGCCATTACGAAGAGGCTGAAGCGTTGCTGGCAGAAAAGAAGTACGATGAAGCAGCGGGAGCTTTTGAAAAAGCGGGAGAATATCTGGATGCAAAAGGGAGAGCAGAGAAATCCTGGTATGACCGAGGCTTAGAATTGCAGAAAACGAATGAATATGATCTTGCGAAAGAATCTTTTGTAAAAGCGGAAGGGTATTTGGACGCCGATCAGCAGATTAAAGAGTGTAACTATCAGAAAGCGAAAGACTTATTTGAAAAAGGGGAAAAGGAAGAAGCGCTCTCCATCTTCCTGAAGATTTCAGATTATAAAGATGTTACAGACATTGTCTTGAATGATGAAGACCTGCTGAATAGAGTTTATACTTCAATACAGGGAGTGTATTACAGGACACCGGAAGAAATAGAGGAAAAGAGGAAACCCTTTAAAACAGTTGGTAATACAGTGTACTTTGGTCACTATGAGCAAGATGATAATTTGAAAAATGGACAAGAAAGAATAGAATGGCAAGTGCTAAAAGTGGCGGAAAACAAAAGCTTGTTGTTAAGTAAGTTCGTAATAGATGCAAAACCTTATAATGCCGGTCATAAAATAACAACTTGGGAAACAAGTACTTTGCGCGGCTGGCTAAACAAAGACTTCTTGAACCAAACGTTTAGTGAGTCAGAGCAGAAATCAATCATGTCTACATCAGTAGATAATGGGAAAACACAGGTAAATAATAAGTGGTCAACAGTAGGAGGAAATAATACTACTGATAAACTTTTCCTGTTAAGCTATGCAGATGCATTTCAGTATTTTAAAAGGGATGCAGATAGGAAAGCGAAAGCTACTGCGTATGCGATACGAGAAGGTGCGTTTGCAGGAAGTGGAGGTTCTGCTGCATGGTGGCTAAGATCGCCAGGAACCTCGACATATAAGGCAGCCTATATAACACGAGGCGGTTACTCGAGCAATGATTATGCAGAAAATAAGACCTACGGTATTCGACCAGTTTTGTGGATCAATCTGGAATCTGATTTGTTTATCAATAAAGAAAAGAGCGAGGTAACAGAAAAAGAAACGCAAATACCGAAAAAAATAATGGACGCCATCCCGAAAGCCTATTTCCGTATAGCAAAGGAAAAGCTGGAAGCCGGGGACATAGAGGGCGCCGTCGAAGCATTGAGTAGGGCAGGAGATAATCCGGAAGCGAAGGAATTATTGCAAAAAACCTTGTATGAAAAAGGCAAAAGCCTGTTTAATGAAAAAGACTTCGAAGGGGCTATCCAGGTATTCGAACAGATTGCCGGCTATTCTGACGCTGACAAACAGGTGCTGCAAATAAACTATGAATGGGGCGAGACCCTGCTGGGAAATGGAGAGTTTGACAAGGCTGAAGAGGCTTTTACCAGAGCAGAAGGATATAAAGGAGCTGCAGACGCAGTTAAGGAGACTAAATACCAAAAGGCGGCACAACTGGTAGAAAAAGGCGACTTTAAGGGGGCATATGCAGTCTACAAGGAAATCCGTGATTATCGGGATGTCGCGGGAATACTTAAGAACAATGAGAGCTTTAAAACAGCCTATCTTGAAGATTTTAAAACTGTTGGAAGTATCGTAACCTTTGGGCATTACGAACAGGACAACGTCAGTGAAAATGGCGCAGAAGATATTGAATGGATAGTGCTGGCCAGAGATGGGAAACACATATTGCTTTTGTCTAGATATGGTTTAGATGCAAATCCATATAATGCAAAAAAGACGAATACAACCTGGGAGAAAAGCAGTATACGTAAATGGTTGAACGCAGATTTTACTAATGCTGCATTTACAAAGGAAGAACAAAAAGCTCTTTTAACAACAAGAGTGGACAATAGCACAACGCAAGGAAACAAAGGTTGGAAAACAAAAGGTGGAAACAACACGAAAGACCAGGTTTTCTTATTGAGTTATAAGGAAGCAGGAAAGTATCTTGTAAAAAGTGCTGATCGTGTATGCAAACCGACGTTATATGCAGAAAAACAGGGGGTATCAAAAGGAAGTACTGGCACTTGTAGTTGGTGGTTGCGTTCACCCGGAAGCATTCAAAGCAACGCAGCATATGTCAATACAGGCGGCTCTTTTATCAGTCTCAACGTAAGTGTTAGTGATTTTGCCGTTCGCCCTGCCCTTTGGATTGATCTAGATTCCGACATATTCTGATTCTTTAAAGGTTTAAAACTCGATGCCATCTGATAAGGATTTCGATTTCAGAATACAAATGTATTGATAGTTTTGATTTTAAAAACTGCAGAAAGGAAAAGAATAAATACTAAATCATCAGACTGAAATGAGCCTAGAGAAAATGCATTAGAAAAACTGCATAACAAAACAAGCATAAAAGACTGCTTTTACCGTAAAAGGAAGGCAGTCTATTTATATTCATAAACGATGAACCGGCTATATTTGGTTATAGATAAGTTTCGAAACATCTACATATTGTGGTTAATCAAATTAATAGACACAACATATTGATTTGAGCATCGAAGTACTTTTTGGTTCATCACCCTTAAACTCTGATTCGTCCATGTAACTAAAAAAGTGCGTTTGTACTTCGACATGACCATGGCTGTGGAATCTGCGTTCAGGGCAATGGATAAATAACATCCGGTCCCGGCAATAAGCGATTGCGGATCAAGCAATGGAGCTATGGCAGACTCGGCTTTGCAAGGAGGCAAGAATAGCCAAAGCAAATAAAAAAGAAGACCGACTAATGATGGCAGACAAGCAGGTCAAATGGATTATAAAACGATTAGAGGAAGGAATGACCAATGAAGAGTACTGCATTGAGGCAACGAAATTCGCGAAACTATTTCTCAAGGGGAACCTTTGTATGCTCAGAGCAGGAACTACAATAAACTAATGCGCTGAATGACTCGTGTCGCTTATCAGGGAAACGACTATTCTTAAGAAATGATTCTTTTGAACGAGGCAGATATCCTGCATATAGAGTGGGTACTTTCGAATGTCGGAAAAGATATCTGTTCGTTTTGTGCGTCAGATGACATTCGGTATCATTTGGACATGGTTTTTATAAGGCCGGTGCATTTGCACCGACCCTTTTTTAAATGTCAAGTCTTTTATAGAAAGGCAGGTTATGATATGATGAAGACTGTAAAGAACCTTGACATCCCCATAACGGATCATGTCGTCATGTCGGAAGGAGTATCGGCATGAGCGTAAACACGATTATTGTAAATGGAATTCCCGTTAATATTGAATCAGATGTTCTGATTCGGCTTCTTGCTTCTGCTGGGGGAACGGTTCCAAGCAATGCTCCGCTGATGAAAGACTATGCGATGACGTGGTTTGAACACTACAAAAAACCAACGCTGAAGACGAAGACGATCATCTGCTACCGGACGATGTTCAATCACATCCTGCCATTCTTTGGCGAGATGCAGCTCACGGAAATCACGACGTCTGACATTCAGTCGTTCTTTGATCAATTCCGTGACGCATCCCGTTCAACGGTGAAGCATATGAAGGACGTCCTGCATCAGATTTTCGACAGCGCAATTGAGGACGGGTACATTACCAAAAACCCCACAGACTCAAAGCGGCTGGTTATGCCGAGTAAGGTTACCGAAAGGCAGCCGCTGAAGCCGGAACAGGTGAGGCACATTCTGCAAGAGATGCCCAGGCTCGACCTGCAGGAGCGTCTGCTGCTGATGCTTCTCCTGTATACCGGAGAACGGAAGGGCGAGGTAAGGGGACTTCGCTGGGAGGATATCGATTTCGAAAACAACCTTATACATGTAAGAAGAGCGATATCGAGTGCCCAGAATCAACCGACTGTCGTATCGACGAAGAGCAAAGCGGGGATCAGGGACATACCTTTGCTACCGGAACTGAGGCAATTTTTGCAGCAATTCAAGCAACGAGAGGGCTATCTGCTCGGTAGGCAGAGGCCCCTCACAGAGGCCCAATATCGTCGCTTATTCGACAGAATTGGGCTAAAAGTCAACCTTTACGGGGCCACTTCCCATGTTTTCCGGCACACATTTCTGACGATGGCTGCTTCGTCTCTGGACCCGAAGACGCTGCAGGCGATCGCCGGTCATGCGAGCTGCGACATTACGATGAACCGGTATGTTCATAAACGCGACGATAAAGTAAAGGAAAGTAGACAAAAACTGGCAGGTTTATTCGACTGATATTAATAACGGTTCCAAAACAGCCCCCCTCAAAGTGATATTGACAGATTGTGAGAATAGAAGTAAAATAATAATTTAAACTTCAAAATCGACGATATTTAGGGCAATTAAAAGAAATTCAGAAAAACCGTTGACAAACAGGGTTCTTTCGTGTATCATACCATTTGTCGCCGCGCTCGACACAGTCTTGCGATGCGGCGGCGCCCGGGAGCATAGCTCAGCTGGGAGAGCATCTGCCTTACAAGCAGAGGG
>CACXCB010000341.1 GCA_902766005.1 uncultured Erysipelotrichaceae bacterium
AATGCAGGATAGCTATCATAAAGAATATCCGGATTGTGAAGTGACAACTGTCAGTAAAGAATTTGAAGATGGAGAATACAACGGGATTCTGGTTACTCAAATGAAAGACCTGGAAATCTTTGCACAGAAAGAAGGAACCAAAATCGTTGTAGAAATACCTATAAACAAAATGAAGTCTGATCTTGACAGTTATGCGGAAAGCTATGATTCTTCCCTGGATGTCAGCAAGTTAAAAGAAAATGGATTCTCTATGACAATGGCCGTGAATATGCCTTACTGGCCGACAAGCAATGTCGGAGAAGTGCAGGGAAAAACGGTAATGATTGACCTTTTATCCGTTCCGGAAGGAACACAGTGGATAACCATCACCTGCATGAGAGAAGAGGTGTTCTATGGATTGGTTGCCGGAGGAATTGCATGCCTATCCCTGCTTATCTTCTATTTCATAAAAAGAAAACAGCGTAAATCCGATATAAAGGATGATGCAGAAGAAACAAAAAACAGAATTGTATGATGCAATACAATTCTGTTTTTTAATGATTATGGACGGACCAGCAGGACATCGCCGAACATGCCCGTATCTTTGACTATGATATTTCCCAGGACATATTCTTTATCCTGATAGGCATAGAAATTACTGAAACTGACAGCGATGCCATCTGCTTCTAAATCAACTGACTCATTATCCCATGATCCGGATAATAGCGGATATCCGACTTCTTCTTCATTTTCTGCAGAAACATCTGAACCGTAACGGATTTGTTGAGGATGCAGTATCAGACTTGCAGTATCACCATCGAAGGAAACATCTGCCAGTCCGATCTCATCGATTCTTTCTTCGTCTTCAAATGTGCGGTTGAAAGTGAAGCAGTATTTCCATTGGCCGTAGATGCTTCCTGCACTTTGTATGAAGGCACCTTCGGGAATACCGTTATAATATACATCGTTTTCATAAAAGAGAAATTCATCAAAACGGGGATTGCCATCCGGCATAAGCATGCCTTGAGTAACATCTGTTTCATTTGTGACGGGTGTTTCTTCAGGGGTATCTACCGGTTCTTCCTTTAAGTCATCTTGTATGACTACCGGAATATCTTCCGGTTCTTTAGTTTCAACCGTTTCTTCGATATGAGAGGGAACCGGTTCCGGAGGAATACGGTGATAGATGCGTTCCAGGAATACAAGTAAGCCGAAACCTGCCACAAACAGAAACGCTGCAATAAGAAGGAAGATCAGCAGTTTACTTCCGAAGGAAGATTTCTTTTTGGGGATAGGTTCCTGATATGCGGATGTGTTGAAACGGGTACCGCAATTATCACAGAAATTTGCATTATCAGGGAGTTTTTTTCCACAGTTTGTACAATATTTACTCATGGTTAATCCTTTCTACATCGGGACAATGCTGGAGAATGTAGTTGTAAACAAAATCGAAGTTTTCTTCATCTACATAAACCTGATTACGGAAGAATGTGCCGTTCAGCTTAATCAGATGTTTTTTGGGATAAGCATGGATTTTTTTGACATTTGAGAATCGGGAATAGAGGGAGGTTCCTGAAGCAGAAAGGAGACCTGCTGCTGTGGTTGTGGGATTGTTTGTGGATCTGCCGACAAATACAGTGAGAAGTTCAAGGGCTTTTGCTTTTGCGGTTTTCACCTGAATATGGTCAATACCGGAATTATCCATTTCAAAAAGAACAGTGTACTTGCCGTTATTGGCTTTTGTCACAATGTAATATGCCGGCAAGGAAAGTACAAATAAAATGGCAGATGGTATCAGTAAAAAAAGGAACGAAGAAGAGAAAGAAGAAAAACCGTTACCTGAGATCAGTTGGATGAGCAAGGTAATAATATAGACAATGAAAATACTGATACCGAGAACTTTCCAGACTTCAAATAAAAGAAAGAAGCTTTTCAACATGGGCAGTTCATAGAGCCAGCGGTATTTACCGCTGTGATCTTGTAACAGTGATGAGTTGTTTTGGATGGTTGTGTCTGATTGGTTGAACTGATTCATAAGATATACCTCAAAGAAATTGTGTCATGGTGTAGTTGTGATTTGATTATACTGGTACAAAAGCAGAAGTTCAACTATCACAGACTGTATTATCTAAATTCAATTATCCTGTTTCACTCAAATTTGCAAACATAAAGTATCGCTATAATGAGAAATTATCATATCTTTTAGACTCTTTAGACTTTAAAATTTCTTTTAGACTTTTTAGACTTCGAAAGAAAAACCCAATCAATTTGATTGGGCCTATGCTTTATCTGTCAAAGACAGCTGATACGTCTTTTAAGAAATCGATAATGGTCAGATGTTGAGGACACATGCCTTCACACTGTCCGCACTGGATACAGTCTTTTGCAGCACCGAAATCCTTTGTTAAAGCTTTATAGTTGTTGAAATTGACGGTCCAGCCTTTATGTTCCATATCTTCTCTTTTGATTTCATTGTATAAAGAGAAATACTTCGGTATAGCAATGTGCATCGGACATCCGTCGGTGCAATAGGAACATCCTGTACACGGAATCGCAATCTGGCTGTTGATGATTTCAGCTGCTTTATGTACCATTTGTGTTTCTTCTTCACTCAGAGGTTTGAAATCCTTCATATAGGAAATGTTGTTTTCCATCTGTTCAAGATTGCTCATGCCGGATAAAACAACCATGACATTCGGCAAACTTGCCACAAAGCGGATTGCCCAGCTTGGAATGGACATTTCAGGATCTTTTTCTTTAAAGAGTTTTTCAACATCTTCCGGAACTTTGGCAAGGGTGCCGCCCTTGACCGGTTCCATGACGACAACAGGAACATTATGTTTTGTGGCTACATCGTAACAGTCTCTGCTTTGAATCCACTGGCTTTCCCAGTCAAGGTAATTGATCTGCAACTGTACAAATTCCATTTCCGGATGTTTTGTGAGAATTTCATCCAGAAGGTCTGCAGTGTCATGGTAGGAGAAACCTGCATGTTTGACGAGTCCTTTTTCTTTTTTATCCAGTAACCAGTTGAAACAATCCAGGCTTTCAAATTTCGGATAGTTTCCTGCATCAACACCATGAAGCAGGTAGTAGTCAAAATAACCTGCACCTGTTTTTTCTAATTGTGCATTGAAGATTTCATCTCTTCCTTCCAGAGTGTTAAAGAAGCCGGCATTCAGTTTTGTAGCCAATGTAAAAGATTCTCTAGGATATCTTTCAACCAATGCGGGTTTTGCGACTTTTTCACTGGCAAAACCGTTATACATCCATGCAGTATCAAAGTAAGTAAATCCGTTTTCAATAAACATGTCAACCATCTGCTTAACCTGTTCAACATCAACATCAGCAGGGTTGGAAGGATTGTTGAGGGGCAGTCTCATCAAGCCGAAACCAAGTTTCTTTTCAGGTTTGAATTGCATTATATATATCTCCTTTGTCTGTCTACTTATTGTAATATATAAAGCTTACTATAAGTCAATCTTAAATCTACAAATATATCAAATTTGAAGAACGGAAATAATTGCTTCTTAAAAGTCAGAAGCAACATCAATGTGGGGAGAAAAGGTTCACAATCCTGCCATCTCTCAGCCTTTCTTAAATATGTTGAAATGATTATAATAGGTATGAAGGAGTTACATATGACTAGAGTTAACTGGCGTCCATCCAATCTGTTAAATCCTGTTCCGGCAGTTATGGTTTCCTGTGCAGATGAAGAAGGCAATGCAAATGTCATGACTGCTGCATGGACAGGGACAATCTGTTCAGATCCGGTCATGGTTTCTGTATCCATCAGAAAAAGCAGATATTCCCATGATATCATTCAAAGAACCGGTGAATTTGTGATCAATCTCACCACAAAAGATCTCGCAAAGGTAACGGATTATGTCGGTGTACACAGCGGCAAAAATAAAGATAAGTTCAATCTCCCCGGTGATCTGCATATCACAAAAGCAACTTCTGCTAAAGTAAAAGCGCCATCCATTGCAGAAAGTCCTGTATGTTTGGAGTGTGTTGTTAAACAGATATTGGAACTGGGTTCTCATGACATGTTCATCGGAGAAGTTGTCAATACTTCCATTGATGAACAGTATATTGATGAAAACGGCAGACTGGATCTTTCTAAGGCAAATCTGATCACCTATTGCCATGGAGAGTATTACACAATGGGGAAAAAGATCGGTTCTTTCGGTTATTCCGTGCGGAAGAAAAAAAGAAAGTATCCAAAATCCCATATACATAAGTAGGAGTTCATATGACAGAAAGAGTTTTTTATCCCAATGATATTGTCCGACATTTTAAAAGAGAAACAGTCGATCCGAATACTTCTGTCTATCTTTACAGGATTGTTGCGGTAGCAGAACATACAGAAACCGGTGAAAAACTGATGGTATATCAAGCCCTCTATGGGGATTATCGTATCTATGCAAGACCATTTGATATGTTCATGAGTGAAACAGATCATGAAAAATATCCTGATATTCAACAGAAATACAGATTTGAAAAAGTAGATGTTTAGCAGGGAGTGTTGACACAGCAGGAATGAGATAATAAAACATCTCAAGCATCACGAATGATCGTGAAAAGATTGAGATGTTTTTATATAACAGATCTGTTTTCTATAAGAAATACTGTCTGTTTTTTATGACTTTTCTCATATGATGCATTACCGCTTCATTCAACTGCACCAGGTATGCATCATTCATCATTGAACAGATTTCTTTTGCGGCCTGTCGGGAAGTCATATTCCTATATTTTTTCCCTTTACACCATTCTTCAAGAATCTTGCTTCCGCCTGCACAGAAATAGGCAATGTGGAAGTCTTCAATCTCGCTCATCTTTCTGTTCCATGCTGTTTCTATGATTTCCTTTCCCATTGTATATGTGTACTGATAGATTAGTTCCCGGTAGGAGTTCACACCGCTTGTATGAAACATTGCATATTGGTCCGGATGCATTCTTCCCTGTCGCAACAGAGTTTCAAAAAGATCTTCCAGGCTTTTGCATTCACTGCTGATAATCGCTTCATCATAAATCATTTTGAATCTTTCTGACATGACATCCGCTTTGTCATGGAAATATCGGTAGAATGTTGTCTTGCCGATATCTGCTTCCTGAATAATCATTTCTACTGTTACTTCATCATAGGATCTCTCAGATACCAGTTTTGAGAATGCATCGATGATATTCTTTTTTGTCTGTTTTTTCATAAGTTGTTGTTTTTCCTTCTTTCTGAGAATTTGATGAGCATGAATGCCAGCATAAAAGATAACATCGCAGAAATGACAAACCGCAAATCACCCTGACTGAAGATAAAAGACACATAATTCATGTAGATATGCACCATGTAAATATATAAACTCAGATCTGCAAAATACGGATGATATACAGCAAACGATTCTTTCTGCAATGCCCATAGAAACAGTAATGGTGCGGCAATCAGCAATGAAAAATAACAGTTGGCATCATTGGGATAAAAGGATTGTGTCCATAAGGCTTCTCCTATCAGGCAGAACAAAGATATCACCAATACGATTTGATTAACGAATTTTATTTCCTTCTGCCGGATATATACACCTATGGAACAAAACAATACCGATTCAGCCAATCCTGCCTGTGACCATCGCCATATTGCGGTATGCAGTTCAGCCAATGATTTCATCCATACAGGCATATTCATAAAACTGTAGCTGTCATTAGTCATGACGATCAAGTATAAAAGCAGTCCAAACAATATCAAATGCTTTGCATATCCCTTCTTCCATAGAGGAAAGCATACAATACATGTCCAGATCAGTGATAAGAGATACCAGTAAACCCCATTCATTCCGGTTGTCATCATTTTCCACAGGATATACCCTATACCTCTGTCTCCAAGAACAAACAGATTAAAAAGAATATCCACACATTCAAATACCGCATATATTTTCAACAGTCGAATAATATATGTTTTGGCCTTGTTTTTATCTTCCAGCTTTCCGCTGAAATAATACCCTGAAGTAATAAAGTAAAAAGGGACACCCAGGCGGAACAGCCCCTGTGTCAGAACCCGAAACAGGAAAAAATTTGTATCTTGAAAAAGATGCAAATGAATACCTATAATACATATGGAAAACAATAATTTCAAAACATCAATTGTCTGGTTTCTTTGTTTCTTCATAGATCGATTTTATCATATTCAGGATATCCTGAAACAGTCATGTATCCTGCATGTGATGACTTAGAGTATCTAACGGACATTATTAAACCCTTATTTCGTAGATTCAGTCGTTAGATCCTTTTCTGTATCAACGTCGTAATGACATCCTCTGAGGCCGTTTTGTTCTTTCAACCATTCAAAGATGGAGCGATTGCCATCCGGACATGACGCTGTAAAAGAAATACAGGTATTTTTAAAAACAGAAAAAAAATCCGTGAATGTATACGTGCATGATTTGCGTTATCTTACAGAATCATTTTCATATAAAATAGTAGTGCCTAATCAATTTGAGCTTTTTTGGGTTAAATTGATTTAGAAAGGAGGAAAAAACTGTTTTTTCGTATTTTTGGGTGATAGCCAAAATGACTTTTTTGTTTATAGAATAGAATTAATTTAAACATAAACTATATGTTTCTTAGGAGGTTTTATGGGAAATATGTATGGTTATGCAAGAGTAAGTACGAAAGAACAGAATCTTGACAGACAATTAATTGCATTAACAGAGTTTGGTATTGCAAAAGAAAATGTTTTCTTCGAAAAAGAATCCGGGAAAGATTTTAACCGACCGGTGTATCAGAAAATGCTAAAAAAGCTAAAAGAAGGAGACACCATTGTGATCAAAAGCCTGGACAGGCTTGGACGTGACTACATGGAGATCAAGGAACAATGGCATTATCTGATGACAAAAAAGAAAGTCTTCATTGTTGTGTTGGACATGCGGGAACTGGATACGGATGGCATCAATAATCTGATGAAACAGTTTCTGGTAGACAATATGCTGAATCTTACGGCATATATGGCTGAAACCGAGCGATTGAACACTTTGCAAAGGCAAAAAGAAGGAATTGCCGCAGCTAAAAAGAGAGGCGTTAAATTCGGAAGACCGAGAAAACCTTTACCGGAGCAATTCATGGTGCAATACGAAAAGTGGAAAAATGATGATATTTCCGCCAGAAAAGCAGCAAAAAGATTAAATATGAATGTTTCAACGTTTTTGAACAGGGCTAAAGAACTCAAAAATACCGAAAAATAAAAGCCACCTTTTTGAACAAATTGTTTGATAAGGTGT
>CACXCB010000342.1 GCA_902766005.1 uncultured Erysipelotrichaceae bacterium
CAGCTACTTCCCCATATTCGTGGATGCGAAGGTATTCGGGGTGAGCCGTGACGAGTTGTATTTCAAGATGCGCGAGCAAGGTGTGCTTGGACGCCGCTATTTCTATCCGCTCATCAGCGAATTCACCACCTACCGCGGCCTGCCGAGTGCAGCTAAAGAGAATCTTCCGAACGCTCACCGCATGGCAGACAGCGTGATATGCCTCCCGATGCACCATTCGCTAAGTGAAGAAGACGTGAAGAGGGTTCTTCAGTCAATTACTGTCTAATAATGATACAAATTAGAGTTTCATTAACAGTTCGCTTACCCATATCGTTTTTCACACTAAAATAAGATTACTGAATCAATTATGAATCAATTCGCTGTCAATATCCTTACCGCTCAAAAGGGAAAGACTCATCTGTTTTATGCGGGGCAGGCAGGATTTATTCTTAAAAGTAAATCTGGACAGACATTGGCAATAGATTTGTATCTTTCCGACTGCGGAGAACGTTTCGAAGGAAATATCGGCTTCAAGCGTCTACTTCCGAGGATATTGAATCCTCAGGAAGTGATGTTTGACCACATTATTGCCACTCATCCTCATTTTGACCATTATGACGTGGACTCAATGCCATTCCTGATGTCAAATCCTGCTACTTGTTTGTTTGCCTCCGTTGACTGCAAAAAATTTGTTGATGCAAGTGCCCTGGATGAGAAAAGAGTTACTTATGTCAGACCATTAGATTCACAAATGGCAGGTGATTTCAATCTGCATTTCATAAATTGTGACCATGGCAAGTTGGCTCCAGACGCTGTGGGTGTAATCATTGAGGTGGATGAAAAACGGATTTTGGTTGCGGGAGACACCTGTCTCCGTCTGGACCGGAAACCGGAATATCTAAGCAAAGGACCAATAGATATTATGATTGCCCCTATTAATGGAGCCTATGGCAATCTTGATGAGAATGACTGTGTGGAATTATGTAAAGCATTGCGACCTGCAATGACCATACCCTGCCATTACGGACTATTTGCCAGACATAAGGGCCTCCCTGGCCTTTTTATGGAAATTATGGAAAAAAAATGTCCTGGACAAAAATATCTTCTTATGACGATGGGAGAGCATATCACTATATAGACAAAATCATTAAACAATAATAAGTTTGTATATGAATGAAGATTTAAAAGGGAAAAAGTTGCTCATACTTGGTGGGAATATGGAAACAGTCCCCCTGGTTGAAACGGCAAACCGCATGGGAGTCAGAACTATTGTCACCAGCAATATTCCCAAAGAACCAGCCAAGGAGATCGCATGGAAATCTTTTGATGTGAACGGTATGGACGTTCCAGCTGTTGTCTCGTTGGCCCGTAGCGAGCAGGTCGATGGTGTTTTGGTCGGTGTTGCAGACATACTTGTTCCTGCTTATTGTAAAGTTTGTGATGCTTTAGGCGTCCCAAGTTATGCGACGCAGGAAATAGTCGACGTCTTCGCCTATAAGGATGTTTTCAAGGCCACGTGTGAACGTTATGGCATTCATGGCGTACCTGAATACTATCTTGACAGCAACTTGAATCCAAACGACATTGAAAAGATGAGGTTTCCTGTAATGGTAAAGCCTGTCGACGGCCGCAGTGGAATGGGAATGACCGTCTGCCATAGGCCTGAGGAATTGAGTGGTGCCGTAAAGAAGGCGCTGGAGGTGTCAAAATGCAAACGGTTCATTGTTGAGCGCTATATGGGTGAGTGCGCAGATTGTTTTGTCTATTACACATTCAAAGACGGCTATTGCAGCCTCTCATCCATAGCGGACCGGTATACTACGGAAGAGCAGTCGGGGCTGAGCCGGGTCTGCCTTGGTGCGACATATCCGTCAAAGTACATCAAGAACTATTTCAGCCGTATGCACAATAACGCAGTGCGTATGTTCGAGAATATTGGTCTGCGCAATGGTGTGCTTTTGATGCAGGCTTTCTACGAAGACGGTGAGTTTTATGTTTACGATCCCGGATTCCGCCTTCAAGGTGAAGCGCCACATCTCCACATGAAAGCCGTCAACGGATTTGACCAGCGAGAAATGTTGATCCGTTTTGCCCTGACAGGGTCAGAAGGGGACACCGACTTGAGAAGTCTTGATGATCCATACTTTCACGGAAAATACGCAGCCACGCTTTGGACTTTATTGAAAAAAGGGAAGGTTTCCAAAATAGAGGGGCTGGACGGAATTGAGAACGACATGCGGGTTCACACCCATATCCAGAGGATCCATGAGTCCGACATCATTGACGAGTCCTGGGTCGGCACTGAGAAACAGGTCCTCAACCGGATTTATATGGTCTGTGACACCAAGGAAGAACTTAAATCTGCAATCAGGGAATATCAAGACAAGATAAAGGTTTATGACAGCGAAGGCCGGCAGATGACATTGAAAGGCTTTGATGTAAACCGTATTTAAACAACAACAAACTAATGGACAGAAAACTTGAAGGTAAAGTTATCGTAGTTTCTGGCGGCACCAAAGGTGTCGGGAGGGCTGCAGCTGAAGCTTTTGCTTTGAACGGAGCAAAAGTCGTAATAGGCGGCCGCGATGAGGAGTCGGCCATGAAGTCCATCCGTTTGATGAAAGTCTATGGAACAGAAGGACTCTTTGTCCATACGGACTTGAATAAAGTGGAAGACTGCAAGAAGTTGTTCGATGAGGCATATTCCAAATTTGGGAAAATAGACGGATTTTTTAATTATGCGGGAATAACTCCCATCTCACCCCTTGACACCTGCGATGTTGACACATTTGATGCCGTGATGCGTATTAATTTCCGTGCGGCTTTTTTTTGTTGTCAGCAAGCAGTGAAATATATGCGTATGAACGGTGGCGGCTCAATTGTTGTGACGGGGTCTCCTCACGCATGGGGTGGAGAAAAAGACCGGGCAGCTTATGCATGTTCCAAGGGTGTCCTTCTCACATTGGTTGACCATATTTGGCAGAACTATGCCTGTGACCACATCCGAGCCAATTATCTCACGCTTGGGTGGACCCCGACAGAGGGTGAGGTCGCTTTGAGGAAAGCCCAGGGAATGACAGAGGCTGAGCTTCGCGAGTGGGCTGGTGCGCAGCACCCAATGGGGCGCATGTGTGAAAGGACGGATTATATTGACACTCTTGTCCTTATGATGTCGGACGGTTCCTCCATGGTGTCCGGCAGCATCTTGAGAGCGACAGGCGGATGGCGTATTTAATGTAATATTTCTAAAAACACAGACGATGGAATCTAAAGATTTCCCCCTGCAGGGATCAATCACATATGAGCTTGTTGCAGAATCCCACAAACGGATTCTCATGATATCAAAGGAAATCAAGAAAGTCCTTAACAAACATGACATACCATACTCCATATTCTTTGGTACGTTGATTGGAGCGGTGCGGCATAAAGGTTTTGTGCCTTGGGATTTGGACATGGACTTTGGAATATTTGACAATTATGGCGATGTTGTCAAGATACTGAAGGCAGAACTACCCTCATGGCTTGTTGTGCTCGACAACAGTGTTGACCCAAACTATTGTGCGAGCTGGGTGAAAATCGTTGACCGTTTTTCTGAGTTTCATGCCACCACATTTGGAGGAGACAATAAGTATAGGTTCAGAGGTCTGCATGTGGATTTGTATAATATAAAACGGACGACGCATAATGCAGCCTGCGAGTACCGCAGGCAGGAAGCCTTGGACTATTATATTAGGAAACTAAAGGCAGGCACGATAAAAGAGGATGAATATAAAGAACTGTGCCTGAAAGTTGAAGCCAACTATAGAACGGAAAAAACAGAGCGGACAATTTGCGAGCCAGACCAGCCTGTACTTGCATTCCTTAAGTTTTTCGAAGGCAATCCTGAATGTGTATTTCCTCTTAAAGAATATGAATTTGAGGGTGAGACATACATGGGTCCTAATGACCATGATCAATTCTTGAAGAGTTGTTACTATAAGGGTAATTACATGGAACTGCCTCCATACGAAAAACGGGACATGAAGATGGACTGGATAAAGATATTGCCTCTTCCTTTATGAAACACACAGGCTCCTATCTCAAGATTGTTTGTTGAGCCAATGGTCCTGTGACAGTTACATGCCGGCAGTTACCGGCAGAATAATAAAATTTGGCTATTCTTACGAAATTATTTCAAATCCGTTTTTATCATACTATTTTATGACAGAAGTAGAACGAATTAAACAGTCTGGGCTCATAGGAAAGGATTTTTTCCAGGAGGAAATCAAAGATGGCTTTCTTGTCGACATAAACAGAAAAAAGAACTGGGCTGTATGCCTTGACCTTCTTCTAAAATTTGATGAAATATGCAAGAAACATGGTTTGCGCTACTGGCTTGCCTACGGGACACTCCTCGGCGCAATCCGGCATGGCGGTTTTATTCCGTGGGATGACGACGTAGATGTTTGTATGCCAAGAGAAGATTATGAGAAATTGCAAGGGCTGGAAAAGGTTTTCGAATATCCATATTTTCTCCAGTCTCCATACTCTGACCCAGGGTGTTACTTTTCCTTTATAAAACTCCGAAATTCCAACACAACATCTCTGTCCAAGAATCTTCACACCCACATGTGTTCAAACAACTGCAACAGTGGGATGTCAATTGACATATTCTGTGTGGACAAATGGGAAAAGAATGATGGAGCAGAACTTATTTACAATCAGATTAAACAGCTGATAATTGACAATTCAACTTTCATGAAAATGCGGAATCCTTATTTTGCAAATGATGAGAAAGTGAAGAATTACAATGGCGCTGCTCCCTTAGATACTTACAAGAAGATAGAAGAATTAAGTAAGACCTATCAAAAGGCAGATACGGAATATGTATCAATGCCTACAATTACTGTTTATGGATATGAAAGGGATGTATTTCCCATTGAGGATTTTTCAGGAACAATAAATCATTCATTCCAAGGCTTTGATCTGCCAGTCCCCATTGGATTTGAGAATATCTTAAAGACAATCTATGGTGACTACAGACAATTCCCGCCTGTGGAAAAAAGGGGAAACTGGCATTCTGCAATTATTGATCCAGAAAAGCCATATAAAGACTACTATGTGAAATTGAACCGGGGATTGAGGTTATGGGATTAATAATTCCAGTAATTAAATAATCAAGAAAATGAATAATACAGATTTAATTCAGACAACCGGAGGTGTATTATATTCCGATGACATAGATTTCATTATCAATTGTATCTGTGAGGTGTTCGATTGTGAGTCGGAACAGATAATAGATTTGCAGCCACTCCAGCGGGGACTTTCCAATTCAGTCTTGTCTTTCCGGTTCAACGGAGGAAAATATGTGTTCCGATATCCTGGGTTAGGCTCAGAGATATTGATTGACCGTGGAAGAGAATCTATCGTTCAAAAACAGATAGAAGATGCAGGTGTTGACACCTCTCTCGTTGCCATGAGCGTGAGATATGGCTGGAGAATTTCCCGTTTTGTTGACAGCCGCCCTTTCAACTATCATGATGTGAACGACATGGTAAGGGGTATCATTCAACTCCGCAAACTTCACGCTGTGCGTCCTAAGGTGAGATGGGAATTTGACATTAAGGAAAAATGGGAATCTATCAAGGACATGACACCACCTGAGAAATATGGCACCAATTTCACTCAGTTTCCAGAGTTCACGGAGATAAAGGAACGGGTTTACAGACTGTACGAGCTGACAAAGACTGATGGGGTAAGAAAATGTCTGACCCACGGAGACTGCCGAGACGAGAACTTTCTTATCAACAACAATGAGATCCATCTTATTGATTGGGAATATGCAGGTTTCGGTGACCCAGGCTTTGATATTGGAACGTATGTCTGTGGTGGAGACCATTCAGAAGAGGAGGTGGACAGAATTCTTTTCACCTATTTCGGCAGGAAACCGACACAAAAGGAAAAACGCCACTTCTATGCATACATTTCAATTTCAGGATTCTTCTATATGCATTGGACAATGTATAAAGAATCTCAGGGACAGGAAATTGGCTACTTGAAACCTCTCTGGTATCATTTTGCCAAGGAATACAGCAAGAAGGCACTGCCATTATATAATGATTAAAACAGAATGAAATGACTTATATTATTCTTTCAGCAGGGAAAGGCGTGAAACTGCAGCCATTGACAACAAACTACCCAAAATCGCTGTATAAGCTGGATGATAAGACAACTGTTCTGCAACGTCTTGTCCGTACCATACGTAAATACGATTCTGAAGCAGAAATCGTTGTAGTCGTAGGATTTATGTACAGACAAATACAGAAAGAATTGGAAGATGACAATGTGAAGTTTGTGCACAACCCATTTTACTCATTCACAGGTTCTATGGGCTCTCTATGGTTTGCCAAGGATTACCTGCAACGTGAGAACGTGACTATTATCAATGGCGACATTGTCACCAGTGAGGACTTGATGGAAAAAGTCATCTGTCTCCATACTGATTACCCATGTGTACTGCTTGACAGTACCCATAGGGATATGAACAAGTATAATGTGCAGGTTCAGGGTGATTTGGTCTGTGTGATGAGTAAAAACCTGACGGAGTATCTTGGCAACTATGCCAGCATAACAAAGCTCGATGCAGTATCCTCACGGTTTCTTCTTGAACAACTTGTCAAGATGGTCAATGAGGAAATGTACAGCCTCTTTTTTGAGGATGCACTGGTGCAGATGGTTTTTGGGGACAACTTTGAACTTTATTATACAGATATCAAGGATTTTCAATGGACTGAGGTGGACAGCGTGGATGATTTGTTGAAAGCCCGTCGTATACATCAAAAAAACGAGAAATGAATTACGTCATAATTATTGCGGGAGGTGTAGGAAGCCGTCTTGGCGCATCTGTTCCCAAACAGTTTGTTGAGGTATTGGGTAAGCCTGTGATTGCTTATACTATGGAGCATTTCCAGAGACATCCAGAGATTGATGCCATCGAATTGGTCTGCGTAGATGGATTCCAGGAGCATCTAAGAGGCATAGCTGAAAGATATGGTATATCCAAGGTTGCCAAGATAGTCAAGGGAGGTACGGAATATGAGAAATCCATCATGAATGGTGTTGCCGGACTTGAAGGAATGGCAAAGCCTGATGATGTCGTGATGATTCACTGGGCTGCATCTCCATTTCTATCTGAAGAGATTATATCCGACAACATCCGCGTCTGCAAAGAAAAGGGCAATGCCATGTCGGCTTGTTACTCATATCTTCTTTATGGTACCAATGATGGAGACTGTGCGAGGAAATCAATAAACCGGGAAACGTTTATGACATTGTCAGCACCGCAAAGTTTTCTGTACAAGGTTATCACAGAAATTTACAGACAGGTGGTGGAGAAAAATATGTTTGATTATGTCGAGGCTCATACGCCAGCCTTTATGTCGGAGTTGGGGATACCCATTTATTTTTCTAAAGGGAGTCATGCAAATATAAAAATTACCACAAAGGAGGATTTGGACCTGTTCTCTGGCTATTTGCTGGCAAAGAAGATGAGAGGGAAGTGTGAAGTGGTGTGAGATTATTATAGTATGAGACCTTATCACATATTCTGACCAATGGCAGAATCATTAAAGAACAAAACAGTTAAAGGTGTTGGCTGGAGTGCTATTGACAATGTCGCCCAATATGGCGTGACATTTATTGTCAGCATAGTTCTTGCACGCCTGCTTTCTCCTGATGACTATGGATTGATTGGGCTGATTGGCATTTTCACTGCAGTCTGCAATACCTTAATCAACGCAGGATTCACTACTGCTCTCATTAGGAAGAAAGATGCGACTGACGATGATTACAACACTGTTTTCATCGTGAATTTAGGAATAAGTCTGTTGCTTTATGCCATTATTTTCTTTTGTTCTCCGCTAATCGCCGGATTCTTCCAAAGAGAGGAACTGGTCTGGCTTACCCGTGTCTCAAGCTTCGGAATGATTCTCGGTGCGCTGTCATTGGTGCAGCAGACTCGCCTGACCAAAAGAATAGATTTCAAGTCTCAGACCAAAATAACCATCACAGCTTCAATCTCCAGTGGAATATTAGGCATCCTACTTGCATTTTTGAATTTCGGGGTCTGGGCTTTGGTCGCTCAGGCATTGTCAAGCCAACTGATCAGGACTGCGTTGTTGTGGCATGTGAACAAATGGATTCCTCAATTGAATTTTTCAAAGAATAGTTTCCATGAGTTGTTCGGTTTTGGTTGGAAAATGATGGTGAGCGGTTGTATAGATACCGTCTGGAAGGAACTGTATCAGTTTGTGGTAGGTACATTCTACAGCCCGGCTACTTTAGGTCAGTACACCCGCGCAAAGCATTTCTCACAGTTGTTGTCAAGCAATTTGACATCCGTTGTTCAACGGGTCACATATCCTGTCCTGAGTTCCATTCAGGATGATAAAACAAGGATGGCCTCAGCATATAGAAAAATGATCAAAACCACTATGTTCGTCACTTCAATATGTTGTTTCTTCCTGGGTGCGGTATCTGAGCCTCTCATTCATTGTCTTATAGGTGCAAAATGGCATGAAGCAGCCATTTATCTTCCATTGATTTGCATTAATGGCTCCACCTATCCTTTGCATGCCATCAATTTGAATATGCTGCAAGTGCAAGGACGGAGCGATTTGTTTCTCGGTTTGGAAATAATCAAGAAAATCATAGCGGTGGGGCCTTTGCTGATTGGTGCCTTTTGGGGAATTATCCCAATGTTATTGGCAAGTATAGCCACCAATATATTTGCTTATTTTCTGAATTCCAAATATTCAGGTAAGTTACTTGGCTATAGTTCCTGGATGCAATTAAAAGACATCGCGCCATCCTATGGAATTGCGTTTATAGTTTCTTTGTCTGTATATTTTTTGAAATATCTCCCTATCTCTAATTGGGTAATATTGCCACTCCAAATTATATTGGGGGGTATCGTATTCTATTTTGTATGCAGATATACAAGAAATCAAGATTATAAGGAAGTAATTACCATGGTTTCACCACTTGTAAAAAAAACAAAAAAGAAATGATGGACGAGCAATATTTTTTAACTGGCGTACGCTGTAAAACGTTTAATCATGCTCCTTATATACAGGAAACATTGTCTGGTTTTTGTATGCAAGAGACAAAGTTTCCTTTTTTGTGTGTAATCATTGATGATAAAAGTACAGATGGCGAACAGGTTGTTATTGGACAGTATTTAGAAGCACACTTTGATTTGGACGACAACAATATTGTACTTAATGAAGAGACTGATGATTATGTTTTGACTTTTGCCAGACACAGAACTAATAGAAACTGTTTTTTTGCTGTTTATTATTTGAAGTACAATCATTATTCTATAAAGAAATCAAAAGAATCATATTTTGACAGATGGCTACATCAGTCTAAATATCTTGCAGCTTGTGAAGGAGATGATTATTGGATTTGCCCACAAAAACTACAGATTCAAGTAGATTTCCTAGAGAATCACAATGACTATAGTCTATGTGGTACAAACGGAATTATATTTTGGGATAATTTAACTAAGGCACCATCCTATTTCAATACAATCATACAGGACAGAACGATAAATATAGATGAGATAATAAACAAATGGATTTTTCCAACAGCTTCATTAGTTTATCGGAAAACTATTATTCAGAGTTATCCTTCTTGGACTAAGAAGATATTTATGGGTGACCAAACATTAATCCTAATAGCCAGCCAATTAGGGAAAATCTATGCAATGAAAACTATAACCTGTTTTTATCGAAAATCTATAGGAAACAAAGACAGTGTCAGTTCTCGATTAAAAGAGAAAGAGCCTGGTTTTATTATTCAGCAACTGATTCTTCTTCTCAAGGAATTTGACAAATGGACAAATCACAAACATCAGCAACTCATCAGCACAAGAATTAAATACCTTCAAAAGAAAGTTAGTTTTCTCAATGCGCATCATTCTTGCAAATATTTAGCATATATGAGATATCCTATATTTTCCATAAAAGAGCGAATGAAGCATTAATACCATTATTTCTTCATCTTTTGTCACTAAACTCATACTATTAAATGGTTCTATTATTAATATATTTATTATCATATATATTCTACTATTCTAACAAGAAAGCGGAGTTCTTGTTATGCATCATAGCATTAACCTGTTCTGGATTCGGCTTTTTAAGCAGTCAAGGATTACCGTTTAAAATATCAGACCTAATAATCATTGAAGTTGTTTACATAACTATTAATGAAAGGCTTAAAGACCGAAAATACTTTAACTCAAAGAATGATGTATTTGGAAAAATCTTTATTGCCATTCTTCTTTATTACTTATTTGAATTTATAAGAACTATTGTCTTTAAGATAGAAACCCCTAGTTTTGCATTCAAGGTTGTCAGATATATCACAGTTCTATTTTTTTATTTCTATCTACGAAAATTAAGTTATAGTACTTTTGAGAAACTGTTTCATTTTATTCTAATCTGCAATGTTGTTCAGGGGATATTCTTTTATCTCCAATTAGTAGGTGTTCAAGATATATTATCTGGAAGAATTGATGAAGCCGAAAGAGTTGGGCAGATAACCCGATATGCAAATTATCCTGGTTTTTCTCTTTTTTTTACCATATATTATGTCGTCAAAGAAAAGGGAAACATATTCTTCAGATTGTTCATGATTGTCTTTTTTGCGGTTATGCCTGTCATTGGTCAGACCCGAAGTGCAATCATCAGTCCTGCTATAGCTATTATAGCCTATTTCATTATAAAACGAAAAATAAAATATTCAATTTATATCGCTTTAGGAGCTATATTTTTCCAGCTTGTGGTCAATCCAATGTTTGAGTATCGAGATCGACACCGGGAGAAAAGTACTTTTGACGAAATAATTACAATTATAAACAATCCAACAGAAGCATACGACACCTATACAAGTGAAAGAAATGCAGGTACATTTGCTTTCAGAATTGCAATGCTTGTTGAAAGAGTCAATTATTTAGCAGATAATCCCAAGTACATTCCATTTGGAACTGGTTGCATCCATGAAGAATCTCCGAACAATAAATTTAACTTCAAAATAGGGACTAGAAATGAAAGAGCTTTAAGAGGGTATTCAATGACAGATGGATCAGATATATCTTGGGCCAGAATTCTTCTTTTATTCGGCACTATTGGAACGTTTCTGTTTATATTATTATTGTATAAATGGTTTAGATATTATTTATCGTATACAAAAGATTCCACAAACTGTCTTTTCTTAACCAGCCTTTTCTATTCCATCACAGTTTTTTTCCTTTCATTCAATAGCGGAAACTTAATTCTCATTTCACACCTTATTTATACACAAATTATGATGGCAATTGTTTATGTTTATTCAAATAGGCCTCTTCCAAAATTAGAAAACATAAAAGAAAAACGGTTATGAAGGTCATTCATATAGAGTCTGGATTGGGGAATCAGATGCTCTCCTACTGTGAATATCTGGCTTTGAAGAAGATGAATCCAAATGATAAGTTCTATTTAGAGACAATCATCTATGACATTCCAGAGTGTAATGACATTATCTGTCAGTGGAACGGCTATGAGTTGGAACGCATCTTCGGAATCAATACTCCTCCAAATATCAAGACCCTTTTCTCTGCTAATGAATGGAAAGCGGTTATCTCAGATATCAGGGAAACCCGGTTTTGGGAGCACAACTGGAATTGGCCTGTCTATTTTGAGAAGGTTTTCAATAAAAACGGACTTATGGTTAAGAACACTCGGGGAGATTTCACAAAAGAAGGAAGGAGAGTGGCATTCGATGTTGAGAGAAAAAAGGAATGGAAAGACTACATAAGAGGATTTGACTGGTATAAATGGCTGAAAGCAAAAAAAGATTTTGCACTTTTCAGCAAGAAAGCCCAGAAAATAGACAATACTGAAATTCATTTTCGTAAGACAGATGAGAATATCCTTGACGGGCAACGACTGACATTCAAGCAAAAGGGAAGCGGAATTGAACGGATAGAAAAAGAAGTTAGAGAGGCATTTTCCTTCCCTTCATTGACCGACAGCAAAAACAAGGAGGCGATGTTGCAGATTCTTAGTGAGAATACTGTAGCCATCCATGCACGGAGAGGAGATATGGCAGGATACAATTACGACTGTTACCGCTTCGGCTATTTCAAGCGTTGCATGAAATTCATCCGCAGTCAGGTGTCAGAACCTGTATTCTATATTTTCTGTGATCCGGGAAGTGTGACATGGGCGAAAGAGAACTACAAGATTCTGGGACTGGACGGAAAGAAGGACAAGATCCACTTTGTGGACTGGAACAAAGGGGAAGACAGCTTTCGCGACATGCAACTGATGGCGGCATGCAAGCATCAGGTCATCACACGTAGCTCGTTCGGCTGGTGGGGGGCTTGGCTGAACACATTCCCTGGCAAAATCACATGCAGCCCAGACCCGTTGATTAACACTACGCATACATTCTAAACGACGAATTATGCTAATTAAAACGAACTTTCTAAATGAGAGTTTACAACTAGAAAGGGAAAAACAGCTCCCAGTAATAGTCTATACATTTTTTCAAAA